>CAPNDH010000041.1 GCA_948664205.1 uncultured Clostridia bacterium
AATTCAACTATTTTGTATAATTCTTTAGATATAGCACCGAGCAACATTCCACATGACTTGTATATGGAAACATATCAACACTAATTTTTATAATCTCTTTCTAATATTTTTATTGATTGTTCTGTTGGCTCTAATCCATATTCATAACTATCTTTAAATATTCTAGGTAATTTCTTTAATCTAAAATTCAAATCCTCTAAATCACATATATTTAAATCTAAATTTTCTATTCCTAGCCAGTTAGAATACATTTCATAATCTTCACCTTTTTTTATTTCAAAGGCTTTTTTAATATCTTCTAATCCCATTGTTCCACCACAATCTTCTATTATTCCAAAGCCTTCACCCTCAATTACTTTTGGTAATTCTTTTCCAGATATATTTTCATCTTGAAATATTTTTTCTAATACTACATTAAATCTCCAGTTATCTCCAAAATCATATTGAAATTCCATTTTTTCATTTTCTTTATCTAATACCCATTTCAATTTTACATCTTTTGCATCTTTTAATTCTCTATATCTTTTATCTAATCGTGGAATAATATCATCATCTTCAAATATACATCCATATTGTCCGATTTTAAAGGATTCATCATTTTTAAAGTCTTCTAAATGTTTATTATAGTATTCTAAATTATTAATAATAAAATTATTTAATTCATCTACTTCAAATAAATATAAATGATTTCCTTGCATTTCAAAGAGTGTCATTAATATATAAGCTAATCTTGCAACTGTTATATCATTCATAACTTGAAATCTTCTCCATATTTTTGATTTATACTCTTCTAGTTCTGCATAAATTTGATATATTGGTTTACTTGCCATATTACTTATCTCCTTCATTTTAACTCATTTTATCATATATTATAATAAAAATAAAGCAATTCACACTTTAAATATGTAAATTGCCTTATATAACTATTTAATTACTAATTACAGGATTCTTGTCTTCCATGTTATATGAAGGTTATATTAGAACTTTGTATTAAATTTCTAACTCATCATATAATGAAATTGTTTTTCTATAATTTAGTTTTTCCTTTGGTATTCCTTTTTCTATAAGTTCTTCCCTAGTATAATTTTCTATTATTGAATAATTATCGTTTTGTTTTAATACTTTTACATATATATTATCTGTATATCCTACTCTTTTTCTTACTATATATGCTATATCTTCTTCATATTTTATAGCTGAGTTTGGCACTTTTAGTCCACTTTCACTCCACCATATTATATCAAAAGATATTTTTCTATAATTAATTAAATCTTCTACACATTTATCTATTTTTAATACTACTATACTTTCTTCTTCATCTTCTGCTACTATATATTCTACTTTTGCGGTTAATTCAGTAGAATTTGAAAGTCTTAGTTTCAAATTACTTCCTACTTTTATATTTGCTGCTTCTAAATTTTCATTTTTTAGTATACATGCTATTTCACAATAAAAGTTATCTATTATCTTTCCACTTTCTCCGCTTGTTGCTACAATTTCTCCTGTTTTTAGTTTTAGGTCTTTTAACATATCTTTACTAAGTGAAGCTAAGTTCGAAGGAGTAAGCACCTCTTCTAGACCATCTACTCTGTATGATACTACACCTGACCTTGTAGCTTGTAAGTATTCTGAGCCACTATTTAATTGATTTTCATAACTACTTCTTTCATCTATTAGTTGTTTTAAATATGACCCTGAAGGACTTTTTTCGCCTGCTATTTTGGCCTTTTTAGTTATTGTATTATTTAATTCTGTTTTAGACTCTTTTATTGTTTGAAGGTTGTTTACACCACTTATTTCATATACTTTTTTATGTATTTGACTTTCTAATGTTCTTATATCTCCATTATATATGTCATTTTCTTTTTCCATAGCCTCACGTATTTTAATATCTAATTCACTTATCTTTTTTTGTAGACCTTCTTCTCCATTTGTATAATACCTAAATATTGCTTCTCCTTTTGCTACTTTTTCACCTTCTGATTTTATTTCTGATATACCATTTTTGTAGTTTTGCCCTTTTATAACTGTTTCGTCCCTAATTATATAGCCTTGAACAGTTTCTTCAAATGATATTTTCCCATTTTCCACTAAAAATGTAGCTGTTGGATTTATTATTAAATTAATAATTGCATAAATAATGTATATAAGTAATAATATTGCAAATGTTAATATTACTATAAATTTTACATTATTATTCTTTTTCTTTTTTTTCACTTTTCTTATCATTCCTTTATTTAATTATTATATTTATTAATGATAATATCAATATTTTTTTCTGTGCTTTCTAATCCATTAAGCCATACTAAATTTTCATATTTTCTAAACCATGTAAGTTGCCTTTTTGCATATCTTCTTGATTCTGTTTTAATTTTCTCTACCATTTCTTCATATGTGGCTTGTCCTTCTAAGTATTCTACTACTTCTTTATAGCCTAGCCCTTGCATTGCTGTTGGAAATTCATTATATTTTTTACATATATTTTCAACTTCTTGTACTAAGCCTTTTTCTAGCATTATATCTACTCTTTTATTTATTCTATCATAAAGAATTTTTCTATCCATATCTATTGCAAAAAGCTTGTAATCATATTCTGGCTCTTTTTTTGATTCTTCGTCTAACTGTGTTTTTGTTTTTCCTGTTTGATGATATAGTTCTAGTACTCTTAGAATTCTCTTTTTGTCATTTATACTTATTTTTTCCATTGCGATCTTATCTATTTTTTGAGCTTTATTATATAGATATTCTAAGCCTTTTTCTTCTACAATCTTCTCTAATTCTTTTCTATATTCTAAATCAGTTTCTATACTTGGAAATTCTATTTCATATATAAGTGTTTCTATGTATAATCCAGTACCGCCAACTACTATTGGTACTTTTCCTTTTTCTAAAATTTCCTTTATGGCTCTTTTTGCTTCTTTTTTATAATCTGCAACACTATACCTTTCTTCTGGGCTTATAAAGTCTAACATATAGTGCTGTATTCCTTGCATTTCTTCTTTTTCTGGTTTAGCTGTTCCAATGTTCATATCTTTATATATTTGCATTGAATCTGCTGATATTATTTCGCCATTTATTTTTTTTGCAAGTTCAATTGATAGACTTGTTTTTCCTGAAGCTGTTGGTCCTCCTATTACAATTACTTTTTCTTTTTGCATAATTTTCTCCATTTTTCTTTCAATTTTAGTCAATTTAATATTATCGTAGGGGCTTAATCGGTTAGGAATACACCTTGGGAATACCGAATTACGCCCTATTGTATTCTTCTCTTTTTTGCGCTTCTTCATTTGTTAATGTATTTTCCATTGGTCTACTTGGTATTTCATTTTGAGTTTCTTTATCTAGAGTTATTGTTGGCTTCATTTCTTCAATATTTTTCTTTATTTGTTTAAAATATATTGTTTCAACTGCTAATATAATAACACCTATTATTGAAACTATTATAATTCTTTTTATTAAGCTTTCTTTATCTATTTCATTTTGTCTCCATTTATAATACTTTCTCGCTACAAATGGGACTAGTATTATTACATTTACCGGAACAAATATGTATATTATAAAGCTTTTAAGTGCTTCATTTACATTTTCTTCTATTCCAAAACTACTTATCCAATAGCTAATTGAAACTGCAACATACATTATTGCAAAACTGATTCCTATAAATATGATTTTTTCCATTTTAGGTAATTTTTTTATAAATTGATATACAAGTGTTATTGCTATTGCATTTACAAATAATATTGCAAGTGTTATATATATGTTCATATTTTTATCTCCTTGAAAATTTCTTCTCTATATCTGTTTTACTCATTCTTATTGCTGTTGGTCTTCCATGTGGGCATGTAAATGGATTTGGAAGTTTTAATAATTTTTCCATTAGACTATCTACTTCTTCTTTACTTAGTGCCATGTTAGCTTTTACTGCTGCTTTACATGCTACTGTTGCTATAAATTTTTCTTCTATTTCTTGTTTTGCTGTTCTTGCTACTGTGTTTATTTCGTCTAAAGTTTCTAAGAATAATTCTTTGGTGTCTAAGTCTATACATACATTTGGTACACCTGTTAATTTTATTGTGTTTTCTCCAAACTCTTCTAATGTGAAACCTGCTTTTCTAAACATGTCCATATTTTCATTTAATATGTCCATTTCTTTATGTGTTAATGTTATTATGTCTGGAAGTAACATTAATTGAGAATCTTTTTGGTCTTCGTCATAATAATTTTCTTTTATTCTTTCATACATTATTCTTTCATGTGCTGCATGTTGGTCTATTATATATATTTCTTTATCTAGTTCTACTATTATATATGTTGAAAAGGCAATTCCTATAAATTTATATTTTGGAATATATTTTTCATTTTTCTTATCTTCAAATATTGATATTGCTTCTCCTGTTGTAACTTTTGCTTCTTCTAAAGCATCTACTTTTTCTTCAACTTCTACTTCCTCTTTTACTGGCACTTTCCCAAATACATTTGTATACATTTCGTCAAAGTTTCCGCTTGGCTCCATTTTTATATTTTCTAATTGTTTTGCTTTTTCAAGTACTTCCTCAATGTTTATTACTTGTGTTTTTTCTATGTCTTCTATATTAGAAGGTACTTCTAAAACTGTTTCTACCTTTTGAGTTTGTTCGCTTTTTTCAGCGGGCGAAATTCGGTCTTCCTCTATGGTATTCCTTACCGATTTAGCCCCTACATCTTTTTTTTCTTCATTTATAGTTTTGTACTCTGTTTGTTCTTCTTCTATTTTTCCACCGTTTTTGTATGTTTCTATAGATTTTTGCATTTCTGCCATTTTATTCATTAAGCTTTCATAACCACTATTTGCATTTACTGTATTTACTCTACTTGTACTATTTTGTTTTTTTGCATATAATTCTGCTATTACATTATTTTTTGCGTCTTCTTCTACTATTTCTTGTTTTTTATTAAATAGTCCACCATTATTATCTTCTTTTTCTATTACTTTTGTTTCTTCGTTATTATATTCTCTTTCTGGATTTGATACTAAATCTCCTTTTAGCAAGCTTTCTTTTATAGCATGATATACTGCTTTAAATACTTTGCTTTCTTCCTCAAACCTTACTTCTAGCTTTGCTGGGTGTACATTAACATCTACTTTTTGTGGATTCATTTCTAAATTTAGAATTAAAAATCCAAATTTTCCTATTGTTATCATTCCTTTAAATGCTTGCTCTGCACTACTTGTTAGTACCTTATCTTTAATATATCTTTTATTTACGAAAAATAATTGGTTTGACCTATTTGAACGTGAAATAGATGGTTTTCCTATTACACCACTTACTTTAATTCCTTCATATTCATAGTATACATCTAATATGTTCTCTGCTATTTCTTTTCCATATATACTGTATACTACTGATTTTAAGTCTCCGTTTCCAGAAGTTTGTATAATTGTTTTTCCTGAACTTACTAATTTTATTGCTATATTAGGGTTTACTAACGCTATTCTGGTCATAACATCTTCTATATAACCACCTTCTGTAAAATCTTTTTTTAAGAATTTATATCTAACAGGTGTGTTATAAAATAAGTTCTCTACTGTTATTGTAGTTCCTTTTGGGCATCCTACTTCATTAGAAGAAATAACATTTCCACCTTCTACTATAACTTCATAGCCCGTTTCATTTTCTTCAGTTTTAGATTTCATTTCAACTTTTGCAATTGCAGCAATACTTGCTAATGCCTCACCTCTAAACCCCATAGATTTAACTGTTTCTAGGTCTTCTGCTGACCTTATTTTGCTTGTTGCATGACGCTCAAATGCCATTTCCATATCATCTGGCATTATTCCTTTTCCATTATCTGTTATACGGATATATGAAATTCCTCCATTTTTTATTTCTACATTTATGCTTGTTGCTCCCGCATCTATTGAGTTTTCTACTAATTCTTTTACAACTGATGCTGGTCTTTCTACTACTTCTCCTGCTGCTATTTTATTTATTGTTAAATCATCTAATAATACAATATTTCCCACGTTTTTTTCCTCCGTTTTTGTTTCTTTTAATTATTGTGTTTTGATTATATCATTAATTTGTTTAATTTGTACATATTTTTTAAAATTTTTATTTTGGAAGTTGGAAGTTAGAGGTTGGAAGTTGGATTTTAGGGCAATTTCTTCGAAGAACTTCCCCTATCTTCCAACATCCAACTTCCAATTTCCAAATTCTAATTTGTAACACTTTTTCAAATTTAGAATAGTATATACCATACGAAAGAACAATACAAATTAAATAATAGGAGGTACTTAAAAATGGGAAATTGTTGCTTAGGTAATAGTGAAATTCTTTGGTTTATTATCCTATTCTTACTACTTTTCTGTGGTTGCGGCAATAACTGCGGATGCGGATGTAACAACTGTGGTTGCTAGTTTTCCTTAAGAGGAGTTTTATACTTCTTAAAACATAATTTAAGTTTTGAAAAGTACACTTTGAAAGGAGGGAAAAGTTATGCCAGAAAATAGAGGTTGCGGATGCGGATTCGGTGGATGTGATTGCATCTGGATTATAGTTATATTAATATTAATATTCTGTTGTTGTGGAAACAACAATGGTGGATGTGGATGTTGCTAATTTTTAAACATACACATAGCAAAGTCGCAATTAGGTATTTTCCTAATTGCGACTTTTTAATTCATTCCTGCTGTATAACCTGTTGAATATGCTATTTGCAAATTGAAACCTCCTGTATATGCATCTACATCTATTACTTCTCCTGCAAAGTATAGTCCTTCTACTATTTTTGATTCCATTGTTTTTGGGTTTATTTCTTTTACCTTTATTCCTCCTGCTGTTACTATTGCTTCTTCTATGCCTCTAAAACCTTCTAGTGTTATAGTAAATTTTTTTAATAGTTTTACTAGTTTTATTCTTTCTTCTTTTGTTATACTATTTACTTTTTTGTTTTCATCTATTCCTAGTAAATTGATTACTGGTATAATTAGTTTTTGTGGTAATAATTCATTTAAGCTATTTTTTATTTCTTTATTTTTATTTGTTTCAAAATCTCTTAAAATTCTAGCATTTAATTTTTCTTCTGATAATGCTGGTTTTAAATCTATTTTTAATAGTATTCTGCCATCTTTTAATAATTCTTCTATGTTTTTATAGCGTAATAAATGACTGCTTGCACTTAATATTGTAGGCCCTGATACTCCAAAATGTGTAAATAACATTTCTCCAAAGTCTTCATATATTTTTTTATTTTTAGTTTCATCTATAATTTCTACTGCCACATTTCTTAGGCTTAAACCTTGCAAGTTTTTGCACAAGTTTAATGATGTTTCATATGTAGATTTAGCTATATTTTGTTTTTCCACTTTAATATTGTTAGTTACTGTAATTGGAACTAAAGAAGGTCTTATTTCACTAGTTGTATGACCTAATTCTTTTGCCATTTTATATCCGTCTCCTGTTGAACCAGTTAGCGGATAACTTTTTCCTCCTGTTGCTATTATAACTTTCCCAGCTTTTATTTTTTCTTTATTTTCTAGCTCTACTCCTATTACTTTTAAATCTTCTACAATTATTCTATTTACTTTTGTATTTAGCAATATCTTTACATTATTTTTTCTAAGCTCTTTTTCAAATGCATTTCTTACATCAATAGATTTATCGCTTACTGGAAATATTCTATTTCCTCGTTCTTCTTTTGTATTTACTCCATTTTCTTTTAACATTTTAATTATATCTTTATTTGTAAAGTTTTCAAAACTACTATATAAAAACCTACCATTGCCAGGAATATTTTTTATAAAGTCCTCCATTTCTAAAGAACTTGTAATATTACATCTTCCTTTTCCTGTTATTAATAGTTTTTTTCCTAACATATTATTTTTTTCTACTAATATAACTTCATTGCCACTTTTTGCTGATGATATAGCAGACATCATCCCCGCTGGTCCTCCGACCTATAACTACAACTTTCATACTTTCCCTTCTTTTTAATTATTCACTATTCATTATTCACTCTTCACTATTCATTAAAGCTATTTCTTTAAAGCATAGTTCGCCAAAGGCGGTAACCCATACAATTGTAATTATTGATTAAAGTTATTTCTTTGAATAATTATAATTCTGTATAACATTTATCTTTTATAAATTTTCTTATTTTTAATTCATCTTTGCCTTCATAATAATCTATAAGTAACTCTTTAAACTCTTCTGTTAATTCTGTTGGAATACTTATTAGTCCTTTTCCTTTTGAAATAAGATAATGATTTATAAATATAACTGATGTTCTCTTATTTCCGTCAATAAAAATTTGTTTTTTCATTGTGTATAATAAAAGTTCAATTGCTTTATCTATGTCTTTTAGTTGACTACTTAATATTTCTTCTAGTTCTTCTTTTATAACACTTTCTATTGGCAAACTTGGTTTCCATTTAGTTCCTCCTATACTTACAGGAACACTTCTTATTTTTCCCGCTGTATAGTAAAAACCCTCTTCTACTATTTTATTTATTTCACATAGCAAGTTGAAATTAGTTTGTTCTAAAATAACATTCTTATTTATTATAAATTCCCATGCATGTTTTAAATTTAGTATTTTTAGTATATCTTCCGATGTCATATTATTTACTTTTCCACCTTCAATAATATTCTCTGTATCTGCATATGTAGTTGCTACTCCTTCTAATACTGCTTGTTTATAAATTGTTTCTACTAAATGTCTCTTTGCAAAATCTATATTTATTTCAATATTTGAATTCAATTTTTCTTCTATATAATTTAATTTTTTTAATTGCTTTGATATTTCTCTTATTTGCTTTTTTAATTCTTTAGCTCTAATACTATTATTTAAAATTAAATTATATAACTCTTCAGAATATTCTCCAATATATTTTGTAAGAGGTATTCCATCTTCTCGTAAATGTACATATATATATTTATTTGAATCATTCTTTCTTATTTCAATTGCCCCATACTCTAATGAATTTAATTCACGTTCTAGCATCTGTTTATTTTGTAGAAGATTTATAATTTGAATTTTATCTTCCATTTTCTTCCTCCTTAAAAATGTGAAACATTTACTTTGCTTCTCAACGCTTTTGTTTCACATTTTATTATATCATATATTTTTTAATATTGTATATACTTTTTAACAATTTATAAACAAATTTCTATCATATTGGTGTTTATTCTTATATTATGACTATCAAAATATCTATTTTATAAGTATTTCTTCCTTACTACTATATAGCTCATAATACTTTCCTTTTCTCTCCATTAATTCTTCATGTGTTCCTAATTCAGCAATCTTTTTATCTTCCAAAAATAGAATTAAATCAGAATTTTTTATTGTATTTAACCTATGTGCTATTACAAATGCTATTTTTCCACTTAATATTTCTTTTGTTGCATTCATTATATATTCTTCAAATTCTAAATCTAAGTTTGATGTTACTTCGTCTAATATTATTAAGTCAGCATCTTTTAGTATTGCTCTTGCAAAGCTTAATAGTTGTTTTTCTCCATATGATAGTAAATCTGTTTTTGTATTTATAATTGTATTATATCCTTGTGGTAATTTACTAATTTTTTCATCTAGTCCAATTTTTTTACATACTTGTTTTATTTTCTTTTCTGTTACATCTGCTTTATTTCCAAATTTTATATTTTCTAATATTGTTTTTTCAAATATTACTGGCTCTTGAAATACATATGCAATATTGCTTCTCAATTCTTCTAATTTATATTCTTTATAATCAATACCATTTATTAAAATACTTCCATTACATATATCATAAAATCTTGGTAATAAGTTTACAAGTGATGTTTTTCCTGTTCCACTTTTCCCTACTATTGCAATTTGCATTGGTTTTTCTACTGAAAAATTAATTTTATCTAGTATTGTATTTACTCCATCATAACTTAGGCTTACATCTTTAAATTGTACTTTTTCTATATCATCTAAACTTCTTGTTCCTTCGTTTTGTTCTTTTGGCATTTTATATATTTTCAATACATTTAAGAAACAATTATATCTATTATTAAAATTATGTACATGATCTAACAACGATTTCATATGTCTATTTATATCATCTACATAGTCTACCATAAGCATAATAGTCGATGCCATTCCTATACCTAAACTTAATTCATTTCCACCTATAATTAAAATCGTTATAACACTTGCAAATGTTAATAATGAAAATAATCCATTATGCATTGCTATTATTTTATTTGATTTTATTATTTCTTTTTTACATTTGTTTAGTGTTGCATTTATATGTTCTAAATTTATTTCTTCTAATTTTAATGTTTTTGTTGTTCCATAACTTTCTATATATTCGTTTATATTTCCTTGTAAATCTATTACTATTTTTTGTAAGTTTCTATATATCTTTGTTGTCTTGAAATAGAATGGTGTTAAAATTATATATGATAATGTAAATATTCCTAATATTATCATTCCTAATTTAAAATTTAATATTAACAGTATAATAGCTATTGTAACTGTTAATGCAAGTCTTACACTAATAATTCCTACAAGGTTCCATACAAATAAGTGTGCAGCTTCCCATGCTTGTGGTCCTACTATTTCAAACAAGTTCCCTGCTTGAACTTTGTCTAGTTCAATTATTTTAGCTTCTTGAATGCTTTTAAATACTTTATTCTTTATTTCATTATTATTAGAATAATAACAATTGTGTCTTCTTATTTCAGTATATCTATCTGTAAAAAATCTAATTATTACAATTATAACTAGGACTATTGATAGTACTATTACCAATTTCATATTTCCTTCTGGTATAGCTTTATCTATTACTGTTTTCATTATAAATGGATATGATAATGCATAAAGTAGTAATTGTAAAACTAAAATAATTCCTATTATAATTGTTTCTTTTTTATTTTTTGTAAAATTAAACATTTCTTTTAAAGCTTGTTTGTTCATACGTATTCTTCCTCTATTTTATCTTGATTTAATTCATATATTTTTTTATAAGTTTCATTCTCTAACAATTGTTTATGAGTTCCTATTGTAGCACTTTTGTTATTCAAGTATATTACCTTATCAAAATTTGGCGCTAAACCTATATCATGTGTTATTATAATTTTTGTAAATAAATCTTCTAAGCTCATTAAATTATTTAATATTTGCTTTTTATTAATTCTGTCTATTGCACTAAATGAATCATCAAATATCATAATTGTTTTTGTTTTTGTGAAAGCTCTTACTAAAACTAGTCTTTGTCTTTGTCCTTTTGATAGAGCAATTCCTTTTTTACCTATTTTGCTTTCATATCCATCTTTTAGTTTTTGTATGTCGTCATCTAATGCAAAAAACTTAGATATATTTATCATTTCTTCATTTGGCATATATGGTACTAATATTTTTATATTTTCTGCTATTGTTCTTGAAAACAAGTAAGAATCTTGAAGTAACAGACATATATTTTCTCTAATTATACTTTTATTTAAGTCTCTAATTTCAGTATTTCCTATTTTTATGCTTCCAGTATATTCATAAAAGCCTACTAAAGCTTTTAATAATATTGACTTTCCGCTTCCTGTACTTCCTACAACCATTACTTTTTCATTTTCTTTTATTTCAAAGTTTAGGTTCTCTAGTATTGTAGTTCCATTTACTTTAATACTTGCATTTTTAAAAGTTATTTTTTTATTTTCTAATACAATTTGTTTTTTATTCTTTTCATCTTCTGTTGTTAAGTTTAAAAGATTTTCTAGCCTACTATATGATTCCCTAAATAAGTTTAATGCTTCTATTATGGTTGCTATATCTGTAAAAGATTTTGTTACTTTATTCGAGTAACTTAAAGTAACATATATTGAACCTATTGTTATACTTCCTAGCATATATAAATAAGAACCTAAAATGAATATACAAGGTGGTCCAAATTTCACTATATTTTCTACTCCTAACTTATAGCTTGTATCCATTTTTACTGATTCTTTATGAAACTCAATACTTTTATCTAATATTTTTTCAAATTCTTTTTCTTCTTTTTTTTGTAAATTATTTAGTTTTATAAATTTTACATTGTTGAAATTATCATTCATTTTAGAATATAGTTTTTTTTGCATTTCTATTTTTTTCTTAATTATAACTTTTGACTTTTTGCAATATATTATTGAACTAATTATGATAAACAATGATAAAAATATCATTATACTAGATAACCTAAAATCTATATTTATTAATTGACCTATTGCAAATATAATTATTAGTACTATATCTAATATGTATGTTAATTGTGTATGGATCTATGTCAAGTTTTTGGACACTTTTTTTGAGAATTTTTTTATATTTTT
>CAPNDH010000042.1 GCA_948664205.1 uncultured Clostridia bacterium
TCATACTTCCACTCTTTAGGCATAAAAGGAAGTGTGTCTAGCCTCCAAAGTTTTAGTTTTTTATCATACTTTTCAGGGTATGACATTGTTACTAAGTGACCAACACACCATGTTATTATCCATTCTTCTGATTCTAAATATCCATCTTTTCTAGTAGTATTCAATTTAAGTGCTTTACTAAATTGCATTGCTACTGATGGCTTTTCTGTAATTAATAGTTTTTTTTGCATAGTTTTACATCCTTTGCTTATTTTAAATTCATTAGGTCGCCGAAACGGCGACCCCTACAAGCTAATATAAACATTATTAGTTTTTAATTTACTTTTATTATATCTATTTCTGATGTTAGGCTGTTGTTTCCATATGCGTATATAATGTATATACTTCCATCTTTTCCTACTAGGAAATTGCTTACATTTTCTGTTAAATATATTGCATTTGATAAGTCTCTTTTATATACATTTTGACCCGTTGCTTCTGATATTTTTTCTGCTTGTTTACTTGCTTCTTTTACTTGTGTATTTATTTTTTTGTTTACATCATTTTTAGAGATATTATATTTTTCTAATACTTCATCTAAGCTTACACTTTCTCCTGTTTCTATGTTGTAATTGTATGAAAGAACTATGTTTCTTTGTGGGTTGTTTCCTTCTTTTAATGTTGATTTTATAACTAATGATAAAATTCCATCATTTATATATGCTACATAGTCTATATTATATATTGTGTATTGGTTAGCATCATTTACTATACTTGTTACCTTATTTGCAAATATAGATTGTGTTTTTGAATTATATCCTGCAGGCACTTCTTGATTATCTATATTAAATGCAGGTAATTTTATATCTAAAGAATATTTTCCATCCACTTCTTGTTTAACATCATATGCTTTATATACAATATCTTCATTTTCTAAGCTTTGAAACCTTTTTATATTACTTGTGTCATAACCTTGTTTGTTAAATGTATTATTAAATAAATTATTAAACTCTTTAAGTAAGTCTTCTGGGTCTTCTGCTACATCATCTTCTACTATATTTTCTGGCTCACTTACCATATTTTCTGTTACTACTTTATCTGCAAATATTTGATAATATACTCCTAATATAATTGCTATTATACAAACTATTATAATTACAATATACATTATTTTTCTTTTTTCCATAAATTTGCTCCTTTATTTTTTTCATATTATATCATTAGTATTTTTCCTTTTCAAGAATTTTAGTCAAAAATAAATGAGAACATGTTCTCATTTATTTATATTCTATAATTTATATAATTCAATTGTAAAATTACATCTACTTGAAAAATTCGCTGTAGAAATATCTTTTTGAAAACTAATTGTATCTCCTTTTTTTAAATATAAAGTATGACTAATAGAATCACAAAAACTTCCCGAATTATCATTTACTGCCTCACTATAACCTCCTTTTATTGTAATTCCATTTACTATTATATAAGCCGTTGCCCATGTAGTTGTAGTTCTTGGTGAATAGCCACTAAATTGAGAATCAATTTTATACCAACCTTCTTCTTTAATAGTTAATAAATTATCCCCCATTTCTAAATATTTATTAAAATTAACAAAATCTATACTTGTTGAAAAATCTTTAAATATATAAGTATTTATATCTTTACTTGTTTGAGATGCTTCAAAAATTTTTGAAAATCCTGTTATTCCTACTGTATTTGTATTTACATTTGTTGCAATTTTAATGCCATCTATACTTGCTAGTTGTAATTGCCCATTTATTTCAAATTCATATGGATATTTATTTAATTTTGTGAATATTGAACTTGGATTATCTCCCACTTCATATTTTGTACTTGACACCTGACTTTTTTCTGTTACATATGATATTTCATTATCTTCTT
Organism: uncultured Clostridia bacterium; assembly: GCA_948664205.1. Taxonomy (GTDB): domain Bacteria; phylum Bacillota; class Clostridia; order TANB77; family CAG-508; genus UMGS1663. The sequence goes on from CAPNDH010000042.1 coordinate 1,879, forward strand.
TTAATAATAATGATAATTCTTTTAAAGTTGGCATTACTTGTTTATCTGCATAACTGTTCATTTGTGCTGTTGTTATTTTTAGGTTTATTATTTCTGTTGCTGTTTGTTTATTGGTTGTTTCTTTTGCTTGTTTTGCTTCTGTAAATATTCCATTATTACTTAATCCTAAATATATTGCTACACTAGTTAATATTATTAATATTATTATAGTTATTACTAACGAAATCAATGTTATCCCTTTATTCTTCTTCATTTGCTACTCCTTATATTATTTTCTTGTGTTTTTAAAAAAGTATTCATAATTTAAATTTTACTTATTCGGATATTTCCATATATATTTTATATATTAATATTTTTATTATCAATATTTTAAATAAAATTTATTCGGGTTTTTCCGAATATTTATTTTATTAATTTTGTTATACTTTATTTATATTTTTAGGAGGATTATATGTTATTATCTGAAGCTATTAATTTACGTATAAATGAATTGCTAAAACAAAATAATTTAACTGTATATAAACTATCGTACAAAGCTGGAATTTCTAATTCTATTATTAGTGATTGCAAACGTGGGAAGGTTAAAGAACCTACAATTAGTTCTATAATACATATCTGCGAAGGTTTTAATATAGAACTTAAAGATTTTTTTAATTCTCCATATTTTAAGGATGTAGAAGCTATTGATAGGTTTGAAAAAAGTGGAAATAATAAAGTAGGTTAAAGAAGATATATTTTAATAGTTATCTTCTTTTTTGTTTGACTATTTAAGTTTTTTGGTGTATTATATACTTGTTAAATTTTAATTAAAGGAGTATACATATATGTTATGTTCAATTTGTAACAAAAATACTGCTGTTATATTTGTTAACAAACAACTTCCAGATAAAAGTTTTGCAACTGAAGGTTTATGCTATGAATGTGCTAAAAAGAAGGGAATTAACCCATTAGATGCACTTTCAAAACAAGCTAATTTATCTGAAGATGATGTTAAAGATATGGCAAATCAAATAGAGAATATGTTTAAGGATATGTCTGAAAATATTGATATGGATTCTATTATGGGAATGGAAGTAGATAGTGAAAACTTTGATGAAGGTAGCACTCCTATGGGTGCAATTCCTTTAGGCTCAATTTTTTCAAACATGTTTGGTATGAAAAATAATTCAGAGGAACAGACTTCTTCTGATAAGAAAAAAGTAAAAGTAGAAAAGAAGCCTAAAGAAAAAAAGAAGAAGGCTTTAGATACTTTTGGAACTAATTTAACTTTTAAAGCAAGAAATAATGAATTAGATAGTGTAGTTGGTAGAAATAGAGAAATTCAAAGAATTGTTCAAATATTAAATAGACGTTCTAAAAATAACCCTTGTTTAATTGGTGAACCCGGTGTTGGTAAAACTGCAATTGCACAAGGCTTAGCGATTAAAATTGCTGAGCGGACATGTTCCTGCTAAACTTTTAAATAAAGAAGTTTATTTACTTGATATGACTGCTGTTATTGCAGGTACACAATTTAGAGGTCAATTTGAGGCAAGGATGAAATCTATTATTGATGAATGTAAGTCTTTAGGTAATATTATTTTGGTTATTGATGAAATTCATAATATTATTGGTGCAGGTGATGGAGAACATTCTATGAATGCTGCAAATATTTTAAAACCTTCACTTTCTAATGGAGAAATTCAATTAATTGGTACTACTACTTTAAAGGAATATAGAAAATATATTGAAAAAGATAGTGCTTTAGAGCGAAGATTTCAACCAGTTATTGTTGAAGAGCCTTCTATTACAGATTCAATTGATATATTAGAAGGTATAAAAAAATATTATGAGGACTTTCATAAAGTAAAAATTTCTACTGATGTAATTAGGCAGGCGGTAATAATGTCTGAAAAATATATTCATGATAGATTTTTACCTGATAAAGCAATTGATATATTAGATGAGGCTTGCTCAAGAATTAATTTAAATAATAAAGATTTATATACTTTAGAAGTTTTAAAAAATCAGCTTGCAAAAGTTCAAGAAGAAAAAGAAGAGGCAGCTTCTGCTGATTCTACTGAAGATTACCAAAAAGCTGCTGAACTTAAAACTCGCGAATGTAGCTTAATAGAGCAAATAGATAAAATAAATGCAAACTTAAAGTTAAAAGAAATTACTGTTCAAGATATTGCAGAAGTAATTGAAAACTGGACTAAAATTCCTGTTAAAAAAATTACTGAGGAAGAAACTTTAAAATTATTAAATTTAGAGAAGAATCTTCATAAAAGAGTAATTGGACAAGAAGAAGCATTAGAAGCTGTTTCACGTGCTATTAGAAGAAATAGAGCAGGACTTAAAAGTACAAAAAGGCCACCATCATTTATATTTGTTGGACCTACTGGGGTTGGTAAAACTGAGCTTGCTAAAAGTTTAGCATATGAAATGTTTGGAGATGAAAACTCTATTATCAGAGTAGATATGAGTGAATATATGGAAAGTCATTCTACTTCTAAATTAATTGGTTCACCTCCAGGATATGTGGGTTATGATGATGCAGGTCAGCTTACTGAAAAGGTTAAACGTCATCCTTATTCTATTGTACTTTTAGATGAAATTGAAAAGGCTCACCCAGATGTATTTAATATATTACTTCAAGTTCTTGATGATGGAAGGCTTACAGATAACCAAGGAAATACTGTAAGTTTTGAAAATACAATTATTATAATGACATCAAATGCTGGCTCAAACTTAAATACTAACTCAATTGGTTTTGGTGGAACAGTGGTTGCAAACAGAAATAAAATATTAGATGCTTTAAAAGATACTTTTAGACCTGAATTTTTAAATAGAGTTGATGAAATTGTTGTATTTAATTCTTTAAATGAAAATGAATTAATACAAATTGTAGATTTAATGCTTAATGATACTATTAAGGCTTTAGTAGATAAAAATATTTCTATGCATATTTCTGAAGAAGCAAAGAAATATTTACTAAAAAAAGGCACTGACTTAAAATTTGGAGCAAGACCTTTAAGAAGAGCAATTCAAAGATATATTGAAGATGAACTTTCAGATATGATTTTAAAACAAGAATTGAAAAATGGACAAATTATTGAAATTAATGTTGCAGATGATAAATTAAAATTTGTTGTAAAATAATCTAGTGTTTTTTGGGTCGCCGAAGGCGGTGACCTCTACATTATAAATTTAAACTATAATACATAACAATAATTGTAAAACAGATATTTAATATCTAATAGGAGGAACTTATGAAAAAATTAAAAGATTGTTGCAAACATATACCAAATGCATTAACTATTTTAAGATTTATATTAATACCATTTATTATAGTTAGTATAGTAAAAAATAACTATTTAGAGGCATTTATAATTCTTACTTTATCTGGTTTAACAGATATACTTGATGGATTTATTGCTAGAAAATTTAACTTTATAACTAACTTTGGAAAGTTAATAGACCCTTTGGCTGATAAAGCAACACAAGTATCAATATTAGTTACTTTATCACTTAAAAATATTATCCCTATGTGGATTTTATTGATAGTATTTTTGAAAGAATTTGTTATGATAGCAGGTGCTTCCTTCCTTTATGGTAAAGAGCTTGTAGTTTCTAGTAAATGGTATGGTAAACTTTCTACTGTATTATTTTATTTAGCAATTGTTTCTTCTTTTGCTATAAAATATTGGAACTATGCATACCAAACTTCACTTCCAAAATTTGATATTTACCTATACTATTTGGCATTAGCAGCAACCGTCTTTTCTTTAGTAATGTATTATATAACTTTTTATAAGCAAGGTTATTTAAAGAAAGAAAATTTGAAAATAGAAGAAAAAGTAGAAGAATAAAAAAATCGGAAAGAATTGGGATGCGTCCCAATTCCTTCTATTTTTTTATTCGTAATCTTCTAAAGCTTGATTTAGCTTATCTCTTCCTTCTACTCTTATGCCTTCTTTTAATCTATTTATATCTTCTTCTGGTAAATAGTTAGTTAATATTTCTGTTTCTTCATATAAGTTCAAATTATTTTGTTCATCTATATTGTATATTGCAATTTTGCCTTCTAGTTCTTTTAATAAGTAATGTTCACCACAGCTTCCTTCTTCTTCTTTGTAAAATAATACTTCATTATTTCTAAATGTTACTATATTCCAGTTTTTATATATAGTTTCTAAATCTTCTCTTGTTTTATTCACCATTATTTCTGTTATTTTTTCTCTTTCTACTTTTATGTGTTCACACTTTTTGTAATATGTTTTAAATATAAACAAACAATTTGGTGAGGTTTTTTCTTCTTCACTTGCTGTTGTTACTAGCTCTATATTACTGCTTATTAAGTTTTTTTGTATTTCATTATCTTCTATAAAATTTTCTATGTCTCCTTGTTGATGTAACTTTGAATTTGTATTTTTGTATATTAAAACTCCAATTGTAATTAATATAGCAAATATTATAATTCCAATTATACTTATTATATAATACTTTTTCATACTATTACCTCTTTCATGTTTTGTTATAGTATGGTATTTTTTTGTTAATTTTATACAATTTTTTCTATACAATAAGAAAGCACCAAACGGTGCTTTCTTATTGGAAAATCTTATACTTCTTATACAGCCAATCCTGACCTTCAAGTGAACAGTAGTTGAATTCTACTATTACTGTAGAGTCAACAATCATCATTCCTTTATATGTGTTAATACCATCGGTATTCCAGAAGACGCTCTTTTTGTTGCTCTGAAGGCTTTCCCAGAGCTTTTCAAATATGGTATCATATTTGTCTTCTGCCTGTACATCAAGCAACTCTCTCTTTTGTCCTTCGCGTATACGAAAAGGAACATCCGCAATGTAGTAAGTTGTTACTTTTCCTTCTCTTATGCTCTTTTTAATTTTATTTGCTAAATCCTCAATTGTAATTTTCCGCATACTTATTCTCCTTCCATTTTTTAGGTGAATAACTTTGTTTACACGTATCTAAGTTAAGTATAACATATTTTTATGTTAATTGCAATTATTTTACATTTTTTTCTTATTTTTTTAATCTATCTTTAAATATGCACTAACTGCATTTTTTATTAATTCGTTTATAGATATTTTTTCTTCAATAGATTTCATTTTTGCTTTATTGTGAAGTTCTACACCTAGCCTAACATTTAGTGAGCCTTTACATTGTTTCTCTGGCTCTATTTTAAGTTCTTTACATGCTTCTAAATAATGATCTATTGCATTTTTAAAATCTTTCTTTAATTCTTTTACAGTTGTTCCTTCAAAAGATATTATCTTGTTCTATGAATTTTCTAATTTTCATTTTTCCTTTACTGTTTATAACAATTGAAATTTCTCCCATTTCATCTGTTCTATATATTCTACAACCGCAAGTCTTCTATTCTTTTTAATACATCACTATTGGGATGTCCAAAATTATTATTTTCACCTACTCCTATTAGAGCTATTTGTGGTTTTACTAAGTTTAAAAATTCTTGTATGCTTGAAGTTTTTGAGCCATGGTGAGCAATTTTTATAATTGTAGAATTTAGTTTATTTGTTTTTTGGTATTTATTTATAATTTCTTCTTCTGCTATTTTTTCTATGTCTCCTGTAAATAGTGTTGTAAAATTATTGTAAGTTAATTTCATTACTAGTGAATTGTTATTTAGTATGTTGTTAGTTATTAATGTATCTGTTGGCCATAGAATTTCTATTTTTATATTTTTTTCTATTTCTATTTTTTCATTTATTTTTGCTATGTGTACTCTTATTTTTTTCTCTTTTACAAGTTCTAAAAATCTTTTATAATTTGCAGATTCTTTTCCTTGTTTTGATATAATAATATTTTTAACTTTTAATTCTTGCATTACTGTAAGCACTCCGTCCGAACGTGATCTGAATCGTAATGAGATATAAAAATGTAATCTAATTTTGTTATTCCTCTATCTAACAAATATGGTATTAAAGTATTTTTTCCTACATCATAATTCTCATTTACTTCGCTTCCTCCGCCATCTATTAGAATTGTTTTATGATTTGGTGTAATTATTAGGGTACTATCTCCTTGCCCTACATCTATAAAATATATTCTTAGGTTTGATGGTATAATTTTGGTAACTTGAAACATTAATAATAATATTATTAATGTTATTGCTATTAACTTTTTCTGTAATTTTTTATTTTTAAATTTATTTAATAAGATTCTTTCAAATCTTCTTTTTCTTCTTATCGGGCAGAGACAAGCCCTGCCCCTATATCTTATTAGATATATTGCTATTGTTAAAATTACATAGTATAGCAACATTGTAAATATACTTGGTGTTTTTACATATATTTTTGAAAGTGGTAAACTGCTACTGAAATTTGCTATGTGCATTAGTAATTGTATAAATATTGATAATATAATTGCTGGTATTTTTGAAATTTGGATTGATATAAAAGATATAAAAATTGTTATAAAACCTAATATTATGATTAAACCTAAAATTGGACCTGCTAATATATTGGATATAAAAAATGTTAATGATATTGTATTGTAGTTATATACTATAATTGGAAATATTATTAAATTTGCTGATATGCTTACTATAAACATTTCTTTGATAAAAGTTATTAATTTGTTTATTATTTTAATATTTAATTGTGGAGGCTTTATCTTTTCTTCTAGAATTTTATTAAGTAATATAATTCCAATAGTACCTCCATAAGAAAGTAACATTCCTATATCTAAAATTTTATATGGATTTATAATTAATATTATAAGTAGTGAAAGGCTTATACTTGCTATAATGTTTGGCTTTTTATATACTAACTTACCGAATAATTATATATATTGCCATTATGCATGCTCTAGTAACTGATGCCGTTTTACCCGTTAAAAATATAAATAGAATTAATAAAATTATTGTTATTATTTTAGAAATTTTCTTATTTGTTTTACTCTTATTTAAAATAAATGTTATTCCTAATATTACATATGTTACATGTGCTCCTGATACTGCTAGCATATGTGATAAATTACTGTTTCTAAAACTTTCTTGTATGTCTTTACTTAAATTATCTTTATTTCCTATTAATATTCCTGTAAGTAAACCTGCTTGTTCATTTTCTAATATTTTATTTGCATTTTCTGTTATTTTCGTATTTAATTTATTAATATAAATTAAAAATTTGTTATATTGTGCTTTTTCTATTTTTTCTATTTTATTTGTTTGTATAAGTCCATATATTTTTTGGGTTTTTAAGTATTGTTTGTAATCAAATCCTCCATAATTTCTTTGCTCTTCTGGCTCTTTATACTCTCCTGTGAATGTTATTTTATTCCCATATTCTAACTGTTTATTATTATTTTTTATGGATAATAGCAAATGTGTTCCATTATATTTTTTATTTTCATTTATGCTTTTTACTTTTATTGTATATACATCTTTATATTCTTTTTCTTTTACATTGCTTACAATTATTGCTTCTATTTTTATATTTTCTTGTATATTTTTATATTTTGTTTTAAAGGATCTTTCAAGAATACAAATATATGTGAAACTTAGTATAAATGTTATTAATATTAGAATTAATTTTTTATTTGGAATTAATAATTTTATATATCTGTTTAAATTTTTTAATTTTTTTGTTTTTTTAATTAATATTATTGCAATTATTATAAAAAATAACGGGACTATATTTTTTATATATAGCCCCCATATTATTCCTAATATATATGCAATCATTATTATTAATATTGTCATATTTTCTCCTTTTCTGATTGCCCCATTAATTTGAATTACTTTCCTTTTGGGCGTAATTCGGTATTCCTTATATGTATTCCTAACCGATTAAGCCCCTATGTATTTTTATTTTTTATCTTATATAGTATGTCACAGTGGTGTAATTTTCGACGTAGTATTCCCACAGCCTTAATTATTCACTATTCACTATTCACCATTCACTATTCATTATTCACTAATTATATTATTGTGCTACTCTTCTTGCTGTTTCGTATCTTTTTAGATAGCTTCCTGATGTTAATGTTGATATTTTTACGCAGTAACCTGTTCCTGATGATGCGTGTATGAAGTTTCCATCACCTATATAAATTCCACAATGTCCTATTCCATTTCCAGTTTCATAGTCTGTGAAAAATACTAAATCACCTAGTTGTAAATTTTCTTTTGCTACATATGTTCCTACTTTTGATTGTGCTGTTGCTGAATGACTTAATGTTACTCCAAAGTTTTTAAGTACGTACATTGTAAAACCTGAACAGTCAAATGTACTTGGCCCTGAAGCTCCATATACATATTTACAGCCTAAATATTTTTTTGCATATTCTACTATTTGGCTTCCTTTTAATGTTTGTGATACTGTATTATTTTGAGTATTGTCTGTTTTATTTGCTTCGCTTTCTTCTTCTCTTACTACTTCTCCTCTTGATGTTGTAGTTGCTTGTTTATCAGATAATAGCCTTTTAGCAATATAACCTATTTTTCCATCTACTTCTACTTTATACCAATCTCCATTTTCTGCTGTAACTTTAACTGTTGCATTTAATATTAATGAATCTATAATTTCTGTATCAGTACTTGGTCCTTTTCTTACATATATTGATGATGTATTTACATACAATATTTTATTTGTTATTTCTGTATCTGAAGAAGTAGGTGCTTCAGGTTGTGCAGTAGTTGTATTATTTGAGTTGTTACCTTCTTCTGGTGTTATATCATCTGGAACTACTGATGAATCTATTAAAACTTTTTCTCTAACCCATCCCATAACTTCATTAGTTTCTACATAGTACCATCCATTTGTTTTAGATATTACTGTAACTTGTGCATCTTTTTTAATGTTTTGAATTACTGTTGCATTTATTAGTGGTAATATGTATATATTAGTATCGTTTAATACTTTCATTTGTTGGTTAACTGATAATTCTTCATTATTATTTGGTTGTTCTCCTTCTGGTTCTTTTTGGGCTGGTGCATCAGTTTCTGGTTTTACTGTTGACTCTTCAGGTTTATTTGGCTCTGTAGATGTTGTATCTTCTTCTATTTTTACATAGTCTTTATGCACATATCCTGTTATTCCCTTTACTTTTACTTTATACCAATCGCCAGTTTCTTCTATATATTCTAATTTATCTCCATTATTTAATAATTCAAGTGTTAAAGAATCTGTTGATGCTTCTTTTCTTAGCTTTAGTGTATCTGTGTTTACTGTTATAGTTTTAGCAAGTGTTATACTATTTGTTATTAATAAAAATGCTATAACCATTGTTACAAGTATTAGTACGTTTTTTAGCAATTTCATAAAATATTTTCTCTCCTTTTAAAGGTATTTTATTTACTACCCCAGTATATACTTTATTTCCGTAAAAGTCAACAAAATTTGTGATTTAAATGACATAAAAATAATTTGTATTTTTCTAATTTTTGTTTACATTTTATGTAAAATATAATATAATATAAATAGATAACTTATTAATTGAACTAGGTTTATAGTTCTTTCACTTAACAGGAGGTCAAATATGGCTAAAACGAATGCAAGAGGATTTTTTTGTGATTATCCTTGTGGATGTACACAGTCGAAGTGTCAGATCTGTTTCTGTGCCGGATGTGCTACTGGTGGAATCCGTTTGTCACCCGATACAGAGTACCCTGAATACACAAAAGTTTCGACTGGTGTAACATTAGAAGCAACTCAAGACAAATAAGCTATATATAAAGAGAAGTTCAAAAAGAACTTCTCTTTATAGTTTATTTTATAATTACTCTTTAATTTCAGCTACGACACCTGAACCTACTGTTCTACCACCTTCACGGATAGCGAATCTTAGTCCTTTTTCGATAGCGATTGGAGTTATTAATTCGATTTCCATATCTACGTTATCTCCTGGCATAACCATTTCTGTTCCAG
>CAPNDH010000043.1 GCA_948664205.1 uncultured Clostridia bacterium
ACGTGGAAGCATTGGTATTACTCTATCTAGCATATATATACTTGTACCACGTGTTATTGCTTCTTTGTCTAATTTAGAGCCCTCTTTCACATAGTGGCTTACATCTGCTATATGAACACATAGCATATAATTTCCATTTTCTAATTTTCTTACATTAACTGCGTCATCTAAATCTTTTGCATCTTCCCCATCTATTGTAAAAATTTCTTCTGCACGTAAATCTAATCTACCTTTAATATCATTTTTAATATCTTCTTCTCTATATTTTTTAGCTTCTTCTATGACTAGCTCTGGAAATTCATATGGAAGTTTATAATCCTTAATTAATGAAAGCATATCGACACCTGCTTCATTAATATTTCCAAGTACTTCTATTATTTTACCTTCAGCATTTTTGCCATTTTCCGGATATTTAATTATTTTAACTAATACTTTGCTATCATTACGAGCTTTTCCAAAATTCTTTTTAGATATGAAAATATCCGTGCCTAACCTTCTATCATCTGGAACAACAAAACCATAATTTTTACTATTTACAAAAACGCCTACAACAGTGTCTTTATCTCTAGTTAATATTTTAATAATTCTTCCTTCTTCACTATGGCTACTCTCTTTTTCACCTTCTAATATTTCTATAAGAACTGTATCTCCATTTAAGGCATTTTTTGTATGATTTTTTGAAATGTAAATTTCATCTTCTCTACCTTCAATTTTAACAAATCCAAAACCTTTTTCATTAGCTCTAAAAATACCAGTTATATATCTGTTAGAATCTACTAAACTATATTTAGATTTTCTATTTTTCTGAATTTTATAGTCTTCCTCTAACCTTTTAAGCACTTCACTAAAACTTGAATATTCTGTTTTAGGCACACACAAAATACTAGCCATTTCCTTAGCCTTCATAGGAACATAGCTTTCCTCTGCCATAAAATCTAGAATTAATTTTTCTTTATCTTCCATTGTTTTCTCCTTAATTATGAAAAATTATATTGCAATAATTCATACTGTAGGGGCGATTAGCAATCGCCCGTGACTCCAACGAAATTGCTATAAAAATAATATTTAAGCAAATTCTTCGAAGAGTGGGCGATTATTAATCGCCCCTACATATAAATTTAATTATGCATTATATTAAAAGGGGCGTAATTCGGTAATTCTAACGGGTAGTCCTTACCGATTAAGCCCCTACATTTTTTATTTAATTACACATTATATTACATATAATATTCCTAATACAATTGCTAATACTACAAATAAAACTCCTAATGTTATTGTTAATCTTTTTAATTTTCCTTCTTTTGTTCTTCCTTTATTTTTTTCATAAAAATTATTTGTTGAAGAACCTGTAATTGTTCCAGAAGCTCCATCGTTATCTTTTGTTTGTATTGTTGCTACAATTATTAAAGCTATACAAACTATTAAATATATTGCTAATATTATATTTCTCACTATTTCCATTTTCTATACACTCTCCTTAGTTTTTCTTAACATATGTTATTCTACCATATATGTTTTTAAAATGCAATTAGTTTTTATAAAAATTTGGATTTTATTTTTACATTTAATACAAAAACAAAAATAGTAGTATATTTACCACTATTTTTGTTTTTGTGTTTTATAAATTAGTTGCTACATATATATCCTCCTATAAGAAGTCCAATTATAAACATACCTACACCTAAAACAAAGTAGAACAAATAATTGTTATCATCAACCCTAAAGGCTACTAATTCTGCCTCTCTGTTTGATATCTGGTACTCTGCCCTTAATTCATTCCTCTGTTCTGTGTATGATGTTAAATAGAACCGGCTTGTATCTTTTGAGTCAGGATAAGACAAATCATATCCATCAGGAAGTTTGTATTCTCCCATATTCTTTGCTATTTCGCTTGCAACTTCATTTGACCGTTCCAATGCTTCAGGATTAGTCGTTGTTGCACAGCCTGTTACAAACAGTGCTACTAAAAGGACAGATAAAAACAAAATTACTTTCTTTTTCATTGCTGTTTCCTCCATTTTTCTATGATACTGGTTTACGAGTTGAATATATTATATCACTTTTTATTTATAGTTTCAATGGTTTTACATAATTTTTTTGTTCTTTATGGAAATTCATTACAATCTACGTCTATAATTTTTTCATTACGGACGAGCAATGCTCGCCCCTACAAATATATTTTATATTTATGTATTTATAAATATTTGCTTTTTTACATTTATTATTTTATAATTATAGAAGAATTTTTAAAAATAAATTACAGAAAGGTCAAATTATTAATTTATGCAAATTTTAAATGTTGAAGAAAAATATGATAATAAAAAATTAAGTACATACTTGCTTGGAATATTTCCTATGCTAAAACGTGGTACATTATTCAAAGCTTTAAGAAAAAAGGATATTAGGGTTAATAACGTTAGAATTAGTGAAGATGTAACAATTCACACTGGAGATGAAATAAAAGTATTTATTACAGATGAACTTTTATGTATAAATAATTTTACTCTTGATATCATTTTCGAAGATGATAATATACTTGTAATAAATAAACCAGTTGGTATTGAAGTTATAGATAATGCTATAAATGAAGTTTCATTAACTACTCTATGTAAAGAATATATAAATGGATTTATTGAACCTTGTCATAGGATAGATAGAAATACTACTGGTCTTGTTTTATTTGCTAAAAATGAACAAGCATTAAACATTTTACTAGATAAGTTTAAAAATAAAGAAATTGAAAAACATTATATTGCAACTGTATATGGAATACCTAAAAAGAAAAGTCAAAGACTTGAAGCCTATTTATTTAAAGATAATAAAAAATCTTTTGTTTATATTTCAGACGAACCCAAACAAGGATACCAAAAAATTATTACTTCATATAAAGTAGTAAGTGAAAGTAAAGAAAATAACACTTGTATTTTAGATATAAATTTAGAAACTGGTAGAACTCATCAAATACGTGCACACCTTGCTCATATAGGTTTGCCTATTATTGGTGACCGGTAAGTATGGAATAAATGAAATAAATAAAAAGTTCCATCAAAAAACTCAATTGCTTTGTAGCTATAGTTTAAAGTTTAATTTTAGAAGTGATAGTGGAATTTTAAACTATTTAAATGGTATAAAAATACAGCTATAAAAGGGAATCTTCATTAAGATTCCCTTTTGGATGTACTTATTCTACTAATTTTATTAAAGAGTTGCCGCAAATACTATTGCAGTTATTACGAATGTAACCCAAAATGTAACCAAAATTGCGTTTGCCACATATTTATTAAATTCTTGTTCTATTGATATAAGTTCAGGTTCATTTTTAGTTACATCAAATGTAGCTTTAATATTATCGCCTTTGCCGGTTGATGCTTCTTTAATTATAGTAATCTGATTTGTTTTGGTTGGATTAGTATATTCAACTTCATATCCATCCAGAAGTTGATACTCTCCTTCTGCATTTTTTACTTCAGAGGCAACATTTTCTAATTCCTTATATTCCTCTGCTGTGATACTTGTAGAACAAGCTGTTAAAAACATTGCTACAAACATTGTTGCTAATACTAAAGTAATTTTTTTCCGCATATAATTCCCTCCATTTGTTAAGAATAATATTTTTATAGTTTCATAATTTATATTTTAACACAATTTGATTTTAATATCAATAGTTTTACATAATTTTGTGTTATTAAATTATAACAAATAACAGCAGAGATTAATCTGCTGTTATTTGACTATTTTAATTTTCATTAAATATTCTTTCAAATTCACTTTCTGTTATAGTTTCTTTTTCTAATAATGTTTGTGCTACTTCGTGTAGTTTATCTATATGGTTTGATATTAGTGTTTGTGCTTTTAGGTAAGCTGTATCTAGTAATATTTTTACTTCTGCACCTATGGCATCTGCATATTTCTCGCCTAATAGTTGTAATTCATAAGGGTCTTTTTCTACATTTATTGATATTGTTCCTACTACATCACTCATTCCATATACTGTTACCATATCTTTGGCTATTTTTGTTGCTACTTCAAAGTCGTTACTTGCTCCTGTTGAAATATCGTTAATTATAATTTTTTCTGCTGCTCTACCTGCCATTAATACAATTAGTCTTTCTTCCATTTCTGTTTTTGAAATGTAGTTTTTGTCTTCATTTGTTTTGTTCATTGTATAACCACCAGCCATACCTCTAGGTATAATTGATATTTCTTTTACAGGTTCTTGTGTTTCTAAGTATCTACTTACTATTGCATGTCCTGCTTCATGATATGCTGTTAATTTTTTATCTTTTTCTGAATATACTCTACTTGTTTTTTGAAGACCTATTGTTACTTTTTTAAATGCTTCTTCTATATCTTCTTGCTGAATTACTTCATGTTCGTTAACAGTAGCTAATATTGCTGATTCATTTAAAATATTTGCAAGTTCTGCACCTGTTAAACCTGCTGTATCTTCAGCAATTGTTTTTAATTTTACATTCTCTGCAAAGTTTTTACCTTTACTATGAATTTTTAATATTTCTTCTCTTCCTCGTTTATCAGGAACATTTATTGTTATTTGTCTATCAAATCTTCCTGGTCTTAAAAGTGCTTTATCTAACATTTCTGGTCTATTTGTTGCTGCTAATACTATTATGGTTTCATTTGTATCAAATCCATCCATTTCAACTAGTAATTGATTTAAGGTTTGATTGTTTTCACTTTCTGCTCCATTTCCTGAAGAACGTCTTGAACCTATTGCATCTATTTCATCTATAAATACTATACATGGTGCTACTTTTCTTGCCTTTTCAAATAATTTTCTAACTCTTGATGCTCCAAGACCTGCAAACATTTCTATAAATTCAGAACCACTCATTGAAATAAATGGTACTCCTGCTTCTCCTGCTATTGCTTTAGCAATTAATGTTTTACCTGTTCCCGGTTTACCATATAGTAAAACACCTTTTGGAACTTTTGCTCCCATTCTTGTGAACTTTTCTGGCTCTTTTAAGAATTGTACTATTTCTATCATTTCTTGTTTTTCTTCATCTAAACCTGCTACGTCATCAAATTTTATTTTTTCTTTGCTAGTTTCTGCATCATATACTTTTCCTTTTTCTCCCAAGCCTTGCATTTTAAATATCATTATAAATAATGCTACTATAACAAGTGTTGGTAATAGTGAAAATAGTGTTTGAGATATTTTTAATATTACTGGTTGTGGATTTTGTATTAATTCTATATTATTTCCCTCTGCTACTTTTTCTTGTACAAGTTCAATAAATGCTTGTGTATTTGGAACTATTGAAGTTTTCTCTTCTTCTATTCCTTTTACTTTAACTTTTAGGCTTGTACTTCCTACTGTCATTTCTATTTTTTCTATTTCACCATCTGTTATTTGTTTGATTAAGTCTGTGTATGGTATTTTGTTATCATCAGTTCTGTTTTTTGATAACATCAAATATGCTGTAACTCCAGCAAGAATTATTACAACAATTGAAACTATTGCTCCTACTATCATATATTTATTATTCTTTTTGTTGTTTTCTTTATTGTTTTCCATCGGTCTTTTTCCTTTCTCAAGCTCGAAGAGCTTGTACTATTCACTATTCATTATTCACTATTCATCATTCATTTAAGCAAATTCTTCAAAGATCGGGTCTCCAAAGGCAGCAACACCTATAATTTATTTGAGCTATTTCTTCGAAGTGTGGACGGCTACACTAACGCATAACTTATCTCTAACTCACTATCGTTCGAAGAGCTAAGAAATAGCCGCCCCTACAATTCTCTTTAATGATTCTTATATTCTGGGCGAAATTCGGTAAATTCTCTTTGGTATTCCTTACCAATTTAGCCCCTACAACATTTTATAATTTTCTTTTATTTTATGCATTTTCTCCTTGTGGTTGACCTGTTTCTCCTGACAAACCTTCTTTTTCCTTTTCCTTCTTCTCTCGCTTTTTCTTTTCTTTCTCTTCTTGTCTTTTTCTTCTCTCTTCTTCCTCTTTTTGTCTTTGTTCTTCCTTTTGTCTTTCTAATTCTTGTTTTACTTTTTCTTGTTCTTCTACTATTTTAGCAAGTTCTTGTCCTCTTTTTATTATGTCTGATTTTATCATTAATATTGATGCCACAATATATATATAAGCAACTGCTATATACATTATTTCAAAATATTTTATTCTAAACCCAAATAATGCTTGTACTATTATATATAACAAATTTAAAATAATAGGTAAAGTAAGTGCGTGTATTGATATTTTTAACATTGCAGTAAACTTTATTCTTATTTTCATTAATAAAGATGTAATATAGCCTAATACACCTAATATTAAAGCATCCATAAGTGTACTTATTAAGTAAGCTATAAACAAGTATATATATGACATAATATATATACCTACATATATCATTATCATATTAGAGCCTGATAAGTAGTTTAATATAGTTTCTTTTGTCATATCTCCTATTTTATAACTTTGAACTAATTTTTCATACGTATATGTTATAGTTCCATTTCCTAAATTTAAAATTACTTTATCAGATAAAAGTATAGCTCCTGTGCTATGCTTTTGTAACTCTGATTCATATGAGTTTATTTGCTCATTAGTTAATTCGTTTGTGTCTATAATAAGCATATCAAGTACGTTTGGAATATTAGTTAATTTTATAGGTTCAGTTGCTTCTACGGTTAACCTATTATTTGAAAAACTTAAATTTGGTATTTCATTTTTAAAATATTCTATTCCATTATTGATATCTTTTGATACATCATATACTGAGACTGCTGTTACTATTAATGTAAATATTGCAATTAGAGTTATTAAATATTTACAAACACTTCTAAAAGATTCTATTGCCATTTCTGGGTATTTTTCGAAGTCTTTTATACTGCTTATGAATTTTTTTATAAAAGAATTTTCTTTAGTTTGCATTTTGTGTTTTTTTCCTTTCTCAAACCGTAGGTTTGTATTATTCACTATTCATTATTCACTATTCATTTAAGCAAGTTCTTCGAAGGGCGGACGGCTAATAGCCGCCCCTACATCTATTTTTAATTTTCTACAACATTTTGGGCGAAATTCGGTATTCCTCTTTGGTATTCCTTACCGATTTAGCCCCTACAATTCTATTAAATTACTATTCTAGTATTTGCCCTTCTTTTGTGTCTTTTACTGTATAGCCTTTTTCTTTTAATAAATCCCTTATTCTATCTGATTCTGCCCAATTTTTATTTTCTCTGGCGATTTTTCTTTCTTCTAGTAATTTTTGTATTTCTTCTGGTATTTCTTGTTTTTCTTCTTTTTCTAAGTATTCTTTAGAATTTGCTAAGTCTAAGCCTAATATTTTATCAAATTCTAAAAGTAATTTAGCAAATTTGTTGGTTTTTATATCGTTTCTTGCAACTTCCCATACTATTCCCATTGCAAGTGGCATATTTAGGTCATCATTTATAGCTTGGGTAAAACGATTTAAATATTCTTCTACTATTTTATCTTCTACTTCATCATTTGACTCTTCGTGTTTTAAATAGCTTTGGCGAAGCCTATTTAATGATTTTTGACTAGCTTCTGCTCCTGCAAATGTAAAGTTTAATTTTGTTCTATAATGTGCTGTATAGCAAAATAATTTATATGCTAAAGGTTCAATTCCTTTTTCTTGTAGTTGGTCTAATGTATATGTATTTCCTAAACTTTTAGACATTTTCCCACCATCTACTTGTAAAAATTCAACGTGCATCCAACGTTTTGCTGGAACTTTTCCTGTACAACCTTTACTTTGTGCTATTTCATTTTCATGATGTGTAGGTATATGGTCTACCCCACCTGTATGAATATCAAATTCATCTCCTAAATATTTTCTTCCCATTGCAGAACATTCTATATGCCAGCCTGGATATGATAGTCCCCATGGGCTTTCCCATTTCATAATATGGTTTTCTGGTGCTTTTATCCATAATGCAAAATCATATGGATTTCTTTTTTCTGTATCTACATCAACTCTTGCCCCTGCTATTTGGTCGTCTAATTTTCTGTTAGAAAGTACAGGATATTTATCTAATTTTGATATGTCAAAATAGATACCTTTTGATGTTTCATAAGCATAACCGTTTTCTATTAGTTGTTTTACAAATTCAAGCATTTCTTCAATATGTTCTGTTGCTTTAGCTACTATTTCTGGTTTTTCTATATTTAGTCTACCCATATCTCTAAAAAATATATCTGTGTAAAATGCTGCTATTTCATATGGATTTTTATTTTCTTTTCTAGCTGCTTTTTCCATTTTATCTTCGCCTTCATCGGCATCTGATTCTAAATGTCCTACATCAGTTATATTCATTACATGCTTTAATGTATAGCCATTATATTTTAAAACTCTTCTTAACGTATCCATAAATACATATGCTCTAAAGTTTCCTATATGTGCAAAACTATATACTGTTGGCCCACATGTATATATTTTTACCTCTTTTTCTTCTAATGGTTTAAATTCTGTCTTTTGTCTTGTTAAAGTATTGTATAGTTTTAATTCCATTTACGCCTTTTCTCTCCTTTCTAGTGGAGGTTGAAGATTAGCGGTTGGAGGTTGGACAATTAGGTAATTTCTTCGAAGAATTTACCCTATATTCCAACTTCCAACTTCCAACTTCCAACTTCCAACTTCTAATTTTAATCTACTGTTGTATTATCTTTAATATTATTTTCTGTATTTGTATCTACTGTATTTTCTGGTGGTTTTTCTTCGTTTTGTGGTTTGTTGTTCTTTTTATTTACAGTTATTGTTATTGTTGTTCCTTCTTCTACTTTTGTTTTTTCTTCTTTGCTTTGTTTTAATACTATTCCATCATCTTTATTTTTATTTTCTTCATATACTATTTCTACTTTTAGTCCTTTTGCCTCTAATGCTTTTTTAGCATCTGCTAATTTTTTTCCTACTACATTTGGAACTTCTACTTCTTTCTTTTCTGGTGCTTTATGAACATCACAAGTTTCTGTTGGTACATTATATTTGTCTCCTGCATTTGTTGTCCAAAGTGATGTGTTTTCTTTTGCTGGTTTTGTTAAAAATGTTTTTTCTTCAACTTCTTTACAATATTCATTAGCTATTTTGCCTGTTTCTTTACATATTTTTAATTTTTGATGTCCTTCACATACTCCTGGTACTGTTCCTTTTACAAAATATTCTGTTTCTGTTCTTGCACAACTTTCAGTTGCAACACAGCCTGAGTCTAAACATATTTTAGCTGTTACAACTCCTGCTGGTTTTGTGAAACGTTTACTTGGAAGATTTGTATGAACACTTCTCATAACATTTCCCCAAATAGTTGCTGCTGCATTTCCACTTATTCCTTGTGGTCTTTCTTGATTATCAAACCCAAACCATGTAGCTGCTGCATAATATGGTGTTATTCCACATAGCCATCTATCTTTATATTTATCTGTTGAACCTGTTTTTGCTCCAACTTCCATTCCTTTTATCCAACAAGTTGTAGCTGTTCCACCTGCTCCAGTTACTGGTGCTGTTAAAATCTCTTTTAATACATATGCATTTTCTGTACTCATAATTCGTTTTGTTTCTTGTTTTGCTTCTAATACAACATTTCCTTCTGAATCTTCTACTTTAGTATAGAAGGTTGGTTCTATATATACACCATCATTTGCTACCATAGCGTATGCTGATGCCATTTGAAGTGGTGTTACACTTGTTGCTCCTAAAGCAAATGAGGCACCTATATCATCATCTGATATTTTATTAAAATTCATGTTTCTTAAAAACTCTGCACCTTTACTTGGTCCTAAGTCTAAAAGTATTTTTATATTAACTATATTTGATGAATGTTCAATTGCGTGTCTTACAGTAAGAAGTCCATTGAAACCTCCTGAGTTATGTGGGTTATATCCACCTTTAAATACTGTTGCTGAATCATCATATACTGTTGCTGCTGTTACAGTTCCTGCTTCTAATGCTGGTGCTACAACACCTATTGGTTTTATTGATGAACCTGGTTGTTTGTTGCTATTAGTTGCTCTATTTAGCCCTGCCGCATTTGAATCTGTTCCAAGTCCTCCCATACAGCCTACTACGTAACCAGTAGATGGGTCTATTATAACCATTGCTGATTGTGTATGTCCTTCATTTAATAATTTTCCGTTTTTATCTTTTTCTTTTCCGTTTACTATATATCTATCTTTTACATACTCTGCTTCCATTATTTGTTGTATTGAAGTTATTTGTGTTGAATGTATTACATATCCATTATTTCTAATAGCTAATTCTGCTGCATCTCTTTTTAAACCTTTTTCTTCCATTAGTTGGCTTATTGCTTGTTCTATTGCTGCTGCAGTATGATATGAGTACGAAGTTGCACCTGTTACCATTCTTCCTTCTTTAAATGCTAATCCTGCTTCAACTTCAGCTACTGCTGTATTATATGCTTCTTCAGTTAATTCATAATCTAAATTAGGAGCTTCATCTTTAAATTTAGCTAACACTACTTTAGTTTTATTTTTTATTTTATCTATATCTTTTTGTTCTGTACTAAATGCTTTGTATGCATTAGGTGATGGATTTATTGCTACTAAGAATGCTGATTCTGCAAGTGATAACTGGCTAACATCTTTATCAAAATAATATTGTGATGCTGCACCAACTCCATAATAAGTTCCACCCATTAGTATTAAGTTTAAATATGATTCTAATATTTCATTTTTAGATAACACTTTTTCTGTATTACGTGCACGAGCCATTTCTCTTATTTTTCTTTGAATTCCACCTAAACCTGAACTTTCATTATCTTCAAATGAATTTTTTATTAACTGTTGTGTTATTGTACTTCCACCATATGAAGAACTACCTTTTCCAAATATAAAACCAACTGTTGCCCCTATTGTTCTTTTTATATCTATTCCTTTGTGAGAATAAAATCTCTCGTCTTCTAATGCAACAAACATTTTTGGTAAATATTCTGGCATTTCTTCTAAAGTTACTAATTTCCTATTTTCGTCTCCTCTTATAATTGCAAGTACATTGCCTTCTGCATCTACTACTTGGCTATTTCCATTTTCAACATGCACTTCTTTTGGGTCTACTTTATATTTGTCACTTGAAAATATACCTATTACTATTGCAACTAATATAGCTGCCATTATTGCACAAAAAATAATAAATCCAAGTATTATTTTCTTTAACATTTTTCTATTTTTCTTATCCTTTTTAGTTACTTTTTTTGTTTTATATTTCTTTGTTTTTTCTATTTCACTATTTCCTTTTTTAGTTGTTCTTTTTTTCTTATTATTTGTACCCATTTTATTCCTCCTTAGCACAAAATTTTATATGTTACATTATATTATAATTTGTTTAAAAATAAAAGGTTTTTTAAGAAAATTTTAATAAAAAAGCGGAACTAAGAATTTCTACGCAATGCAAATTGCTAGAA
>CAPNDH010000044.1 GCA_948664205.1 uncultured Clostridia bacterium
CAAACCACATCTGTTTATTCTCATTTTCTATGTTATACAGTTTATAATATTTATATATTTTTTGCAATAGATTTTACGAAATTTCTTTCGTATATTTTTTATTGATATAGTAAAAAGTAGGAGAAACTTTCTCCTACTTTTATATGTTTTATTCAACTCTTCCCGTGCCATGGCAATATGGACAGTTGGTTTTTCCGGTTCCATTACAACTATAACATATCTTTGTTTCTGGAAGAGGAAATCCAAATATCGCTATATATACCGGATTTAGTTCAATTTTACTTCCTTCTCCACTACAACTATAACATATCTGTTTTCCTGTTCCATTGCAGTAGCCACATTCTTCATTTTTTCCCATATTAGTTACCTCCATTACCTATTTAGGTTAATAAAGTATTAATTAGTTACTTTACATATTATATAACAATTTTATGTATATTGCAAGTAAATTTCACTTTTTCATTATGATTTCCACCCAAAACAAAAAACCACATTACGTGGTTTTTTAGTTTTGGTTATTTAATTTTATCTAGGAAATTTGATTGCAGCTTGTGCAGCAGCTAATCTTGCTATTGGAACTCTGTATGGTGAGCATGATACATAGTCTAATCCTACTTTGTGGCAGAATTCTACTGATGCTGGGTTTCCACCATGTTCTCCACATATTCCTAAGTCTATGTCTGGTCTTGTTTGTTTTCCTAGTTTTACTGCCATTTCTACTAATTTTCCTACACCTGTTTGGTCTAGTTTAGCAAATGGGTCTGATTCGTATATTTTCTTGTCGTAGTAATCTCCTAAGAATTTTGCTGCGTCGTCACGTGAGAAACCAAATGTCATTTGTGTTAAGTCATTTGTACCAAATGAGAAGAATTCAGCTTCTTTTGCTATTTCGTCTGCTGTTAATGCTGCTCTTGGTATTTCTATCATTGTTCCTACTTTGTATTTTAAGTCTACCCCAGCGTTTGCGATAACTTCGTCAGCTGTTTTAACTACTACGTCTTTTACGTATTTTAATTCTTTTATTTCTCCAACTAATGGAATCATTATTTCTGGAACTACATTCATTCCTTCTTTGTTTACATTTATTGCTGCTTCTATAACTGCTCTTGTTTGCATTGCTGCAATTTCAGGGTATGTTACAGCTAAACGGCATCCACGGTGTCCCATCATTGGGTTGAATTCTTTTAAGCCTTCACAGATATTCTTTAATTCTCCAAATGTTAATCCCATTTCGTTTGCTAATTCTCTTATTGCTTCATCTTCATGTGGTACGAATTCATGTAATGGTGGATCTAAGAAACGTATTGTTACTGGGTAACCTTTCATTTCTCTGTATAGTCCTTCAAAGTCTCCTCTTTGCATTGGAAGTATTTTTGCTAATGCTTTTTCACGTTGCTCAGCTGTTCTTGAAACTATCATTTCACGAATTGCTGCTATTCTATCTGGAGCAAAGAACATATGCTCTGTACGGCATAGACCTATACCTTGTGCTCCAAATTCATATGCTTGGTGAGCATCTTTTGGAGTATCTGCATTTGTTTTTACTTTTAATACTCTGTATTGGTCAGCCCATCCCATTAATGTAGCGAAGTTTCCTGAAACTGATGCGTCAACTGTTTCAACTTTTTCTCCATATACATTTCCTGTTGAACCGTCAAGTGAAATCCATTCACCCTCTGTTACTTTTCTTCCATCTGGCAAAGTGAAGTATTTTTCTTCTTCATTTACTACTATTTCACCACAACCTGCTACACAGCATGTTCCCATACCACGTGCAACAACGGCTGCGTGTGATGTCATACCACCACGTACTGTAAGTACACCATGGCATACGTTCATTCCATCTATATCTTCTGGAGATGTTTCTAGTCTTACTAATACTAAATCTTTTTCTCCTGCTTCATGTAACTCAACTGCTCTTTCTGCTGTGAATACTACTTTACCTGTTGCAGCTCCTGGTGATGCAGCTAAACCTTTTGCTACTACTTTTGCTGCTTTTAGAGCTTCACTATCAAAGTTTGGATGTAGTAATTGGTCTAATTGAGCTGGTTCTACTCTTAATACTGCTTCTTTTTCTGTTATCATTCCTTCATTTACAAGGTCAACAGCTATTTGAAGTGCAGCATTTGCAGTTCTTTTACCATTTCTTGTTTGTAGGAAGAATAATTTTCCTCTTTCTATTGTGAATTCCATATCTTGCATATCTCTATAATGTTTTTCTAGTTTTTCTGCATACATTACGAAATCTTCATATGCTTTTGGATTTGTTTCTTTTAATTGGTCAATATGTTGTGGAGTTCTAACACCTGCAACAACGTCTTCACCTTGTGCATTCATTAAGTATTCTCCAAATAATTTGTTTTCTCCTGTAGCTGGGTTACGTGTGAAGGCAACACCTGTTCCACAGTCTTCTCCCATATTTCCAAATACCATTTCTTGAATGTTTACAGCTGTTCCCCAGCTTCCTGGTATATCGTTTAATCTTCTATATGTTATAGCTCTTGCGTTGTTCCAAGAACGGAATACGGCTTTTACACCTTCTATTAATTGTACTCTTGGGTCTGATGGGAATTCTTCTCCCTTAGCATTTTTGTATACTTCTTTAAATCTTACAACTAATTCTTTTAAATCTTCTGCTGTAAGTTCTGTGTCTAATTTAACACCTTTTGCAGTCTTTACTTCATCTATTATTTTTTCAAAGAAAGGCTTTGGTATTTCCATAACAACATCACTAAACATTTGAATAAATCTTCTGTAGCTATCATAAGCAAATCTTTCATTTTTTGCTGCTATTGATTTAACTACATCTTCATTTAAACCTAAGTTTAGTACTGTATCCATCATTCCTGGCATTGATGCTCTAGCTCCTGAACGAACTGATACTAGTAATGGATTTTCTAAATTTCCAAATTTCTTTCCTGTAATTTCTTCTAATTTTTCTAAGCTTGCAAAGATTTCTTCTTCTATTTCTGGTGCTATTTTTTCACCATCTTCATAATATCTTGTGCAGGCTTCTGTTGTTACTGTGAAACCTTGTGGAATTGGTAAACCTAAGTTAGTCATTTCTGCTAAGTTAGCTCCTTTTCCTCCTAATAGTTCACGCATGTTTGCATTTCCTTCACTAAAAAGGTATACATACTTTTGACTCATATAAAAACCTCCTTGTTATATTTATGTCTTAACTATATGATTTTGTTAAAACTTTTTCGTTTTTAACTTGTCCTAGAATATTTTTCCAGAACGTACTTATTATACCCATAAAATGGGCAAATGTAAAGTTTTTTTCAAGATTTTTTTGAGATTTTTGGGTGCATCCCAAAAATCTCATATTTCTATCCTATTTATAAATTTCTTTTGTATCAATTTATTTAACTTCTCATTTTTCTCTAATTCTAATTTCGGATCTTCTTGTTCTATTTTTATTGCTAAACTTTGTATACTTTTTAATATTGGCATATCCTCAAATAAGTTTGCTATTTTAAATTCTGGTAGTCCATGTTGTTTTGTTCCAAAGAATTCTCCGCTTCCCCTTAATTCTAAGTCTTTTCCAGCTATTATGAAACCATCATTAGTTTCTTGCATTATTTTCATACGCTCTCTTATCACTTCTGAATTACCTTGATATTTTAATATACAGTAAGACTGATATTCTCCACGCCCTACTCTTCCTCTTAATTGGTGAAGCTGTGCCAATCCAAACCTTTCTGCATTTTCTACTACCATAATACTTGCATTTGGCACATTTACTCCTACTTCTATAACTGTTGTCGAAATCAAAATATCTATTTGTTTATTTTTAAATTTTTGCATAATTTCGTCTTTTTCTTTTGGTCTCATTTTTCCGTGTAAGTATTCTACATTGTACTCTGCAAAAACTTCGTTTTTATATTTTTCTGCAAGCTCTAATACTGATTTAGCATTAATTTCTTCGTTTTCTTCTACTAATGGGCATACTATATATGCTTGCCTTCCTTCATCAATTTGTTTTTTTATGAAATTGTTTACTCGCTGTTCCATTCCTTTTGTTACTGCAAATGTATCTATTTTCTTCCTATTTGGTGGAAGTTCATCTATAATTGATATATCCAAATCTCCATATAATATTAGTGCTAATGTTCTTGGTATTGGTGTTGCTGTCATTACAAGTATATCTGGATTTTCTCCTTTTTTAGCTATAATTCCTCTTTGTCTTACTCCAAACCTGTGTTGTTCATCTGTTACTACTAGCCCTAAGTTTTTGAATTTAACGTTTTCTTCTAATAATGCATGTGTTCCTATTAATATATCTATTTCTCCATTTTCAAGTTTTTGTAATATTTCCTCTTTTTTCTTTTTGGTTACGCTTCCTATTAGTAATTCACTTTTTATATTATATTTAGAAAGTATATTTTCAAAGCTTTCTAAATGTTGGCTTGCAAGAATTGCAGTTGGTGCCATTATTGCTACTTGATATCCACTTTTTACTGCTTTATATGCTGATATCATAGCTACTACTGTTTTTCCGTGAGCCTACATCCCCTTGAAGTAATCTATTCATTGGTTTTATGCTTTCCATGTCATTATCTATTTCTTCTAATACTTTGAGTTGTGCTTTTGTTAATTTGAATGGAAGGTCATTTATAACTTCTAACATTTTTACTTCTTTACTAAATTGTATTCCTGCTTCTTCTTTTGTGTATTTATTTTTTAATGAAAGAAGTGCCATTTGCATAGAAAGTAGTTCTTCAAATACTAGTCTTTTACGTGCTTTTTCAAATTCTGTAAAGTCTTGTGGGAAGTGTATTTCTTTTGTTGCTTTGTTTATATCATATAAATTATATTCTTCTAATAAATATGTAGGTAAGGTTTCTTCTAAGCCACCTTCATTTTTCACAGCATTTAAACCGTTTTCTATTACTTGCCTTATTGTATTTTGTGAAAGCTTATATGTTAGTGGATATATTGGAATTATTTTGCCTGTGTTTTTGTTAGTTTTTTCTTCATCATATACTGGTGAATTCATTTCTATTTTTCCATATTTATTTGAAACTCTTCCATAAAACTTATATTTCTTTCCTAATATAAATTTGTTTTTTAAATAACTTTGATTAAACCATGTAAGAACACATGAACCTGTATCATCTCGAACAATTAGCTTATATATTGCCATGTTTTTTCTTACTTTTTGTTCACTCATTCTTGATACTACTAATACTTCTATAAGAGCTTCTTCTCCATCTGTAAGTTCTGCTATTTTCTTTGGCTTTCCTCTATCTTCATATTCTCGTGGATAATATGTTATTAAATCTTCTAAGGTATAAATTCCTAATTTATTTAATAGTTCAGCTCTATTGGGCCCTACGCCTTTTATATATTGTATTTGCTTATTTAAATCTATCATAACTTCTCCTTTTTTGTTATTTTATCATGAACTTTTGTTTTTTTAAAGGGTGTATTTGGATTTTTTTAATTTTATAAGTCAAAAGAAAAAGCATAGGTAGACTAATTACCTATGCTTTTTCTTTTATTTTTCTTCTTCAATTACTTCATATGCGTTTGCAATATTTATAATTGTTCTATATAATTTTCCTTTGTCTTCTTCATATGTTACTTTAACTACTTTAAGATTTCCAAATGTTAAATTTTCAATTTCAGTTGAAAATTTTTGTATAGAATCGGCTCTAGTTTCTTTTGATTCATATCTTTCATAGTCTTCAATAGATACATAAACAGAATTAACAAATACTAAAATGTCTTCATCTCTTAAATCTGTTATAACATATCTTTTATAATATTCTTCGATCATTTTTCTTAAGTCTTCTTTTTTTACTCTTTTTGTGCAATTTACCATATAAACCCTCCTATTTATTAAGGCATATCGCAATTATATATATTAGCCATACATAATTGCATTACTATAGTTACTTCAAATATATTATCATATTTTTATGTCAATTTCAAATATTTCTAAAAAATATTCTTTATTTGTAAAGCTGTTTTTTCTTTTATATGATCTAGTATAAATACACAATTACTTAAATTTGGAATACCTTGATCATATTCTTTAACTTCTATATTACCTTTTAATAAAACAAGTTCTGTTTCTACTTTTTCTAATTCGTCATGTTCTATATAGTAAGCTAACATTTTATGCCTATTATTCCAATCATTTAATATAATATCCATTTTCTCTTTTATATTCTCTTCATTCTGTTCTTCTGAAATCATAGTTTGTTTTAAATTATCTAATTTATCTGTCATTAAAGTTACTGATTCTTTTGTATAATTTTCTGTAAGTATATTTAGACCAACTACAATTATTATAACGATTGAGCAAATTATAATTTCTTTATACATTTCTTTCCTCCTTAGTGACGCGTTGGGGACGTTTTCTTCTGCGTCATCTGTCCCCAATGCGTCAAAATTAAGTATTTTAATTATTTAAATATAATAAATGACACAAAAGGGACAGATGACGCAGAAGAAAACGTCCCCAACGCGTCACTATTTTTGTTTTGCTTGACAGAAGAAGTTCCCTTTGCCATCTATTGTTACTAGTAGAGCTTGTTCTGGCATTATTTCATAAGGTTCTACTTGCTTTACTAGCCAATTGTAATCTTTGTCTAATTTTTGTAAATTTTCACGCATTATTTTCCCGTCTACTACTAAGTCATAGGCTATTCCTTCGTATTCTGGCATTATTCCGAAGTCTTCTGGTATTGTGTTTCTTTTATTTGGTTTTTGTATTACTGTTACTTGTCCACTTGTTTCTAGTATTGCATATTCTACATCTCCTATATTGAATATGTTTTGGTCTCTTAGTCTTTCTTCTAGTTCGTTTATTGTAAATCTTTCCTTTTTTAGTTTATCTTCTTGTATTTTTCCTCTATATATTAATATAGAAGGTTTTCCACATATTATTTCTCTTGCTCTTATACTTTTTAGGTTGATTAGTGAAATTGTTAGGTGCATTACTAATAAACCTAAAATTGGTATTATTCCACTTGTTATTGGAATGCCAGATTCTGCCATTGGTATTGTTGCTAAATCTGCAATCATTATTGATATTGCAAGTTCGAAAGGTTGTAATTGACCAATTTCTCTTTTTCCCATGAATCTCATTACTACTAAAACTAATATGTATAATATTATTGTTCTGAAAAAAGTTAATAACATAAAAAAAATCTCTCCTTTTACATTTATTTTTCACGTTTTTTTTGAGTTTATTCATTTTTTGAATATAAAAAGTAAAAATGTAAATAATAAAATTATTGAGAAGTATGTAAATTATTAAATTTGCAAATTTTTCTTAAGCAAGGAGGTTTTATTATGTCAGAAAACCAAACTCATAGTCAAGCCAGAAATGGTGCTAGCACAATATGGCAAATAGTAGGAAGATTAGTTAGTGCAGCAGTTGTTCTTGCAATTACAGCTTTCTTCACACCGGGATTTCAAATAAATAATATTTGGACTTTAATTGCAGCTGCCGTTGTTCTTACTGTAATAGATTATTTAATTGTAAAATTTACTGGTCTACATGCTAGTTCATTCGGTAAAGGCTTTGTTGGATTTGTACTTTCTGCAATCGTATTATATGTAACTCAATACTTTGTTGCAGGATATACAATTTCATGGATGGCTGCCATAGTAGGTGCTTTAATCTACGGTGTTGTAGATTATTTCTTACCTGGCGAACAACAATAAAAAGCTTAGAAAAGAAAAAAAGTTTTGAAAAAAACTTTTTTTCTTTTTATTTTTTGTCATACTTGTAGTTTTGCTTAATATACATTAATTAAACAAGTTTATTAGTACAAACATTTAAGGAGGTATATTTTTTAATGGATGAAAATTTATTAGTTTATCAAGATATAGCAAAACGTACTGATGGAGATATCTATGTTGGGGTTGTTGGCCCTGTAAGAACTGGTAAGTCTACTTTTATAAAAAAGTTTATGGATTTACTTGTTATTCCTAATATTGATAATGAATACAAAAGAGAAAGAGCTTTGGATGAACTTCCTCAAAGTGCTTCTGGAAGAACTATTATGACTACTGAGCCTAAGTTTATTCCTAATGAAGCTGTAGAAATTACTTTGGGAGATAATATTAAGTTAAAAACTAGGCTTGTAGACTGTGTAGGATATTTAGTTAACAATGCTATTGGTTACTTAGAAGATGATATGCCAAGAATGGTTAAAACTCCTTGGAATGATGAAGAAATTCCTTTTGAAGTTGCTGCTGAAATTGGTACTAAAAAAGTAATTACTGAGCATTCTACTATTGGTATTTTGGTTACAACTGACGGCTCTATTACTGATATTCCAAGAGAAGATTATATTGAAGCTGAGGAAAGAGTAGTTTCAGAATTAAAGGCTTTAAACAAACCTTTTGTTATAGTACTTAATACTGCCGATATTAATTCTGACTACACAAAAGAACTTGCTAGAAATTTGGAAGAAAAATATTGTGTACCTGTAATTCCTACTAATTGTTCTATACTTGATTTTGACGATATTAATAATATATTTGGTAAGATATTATATCAATTCCCAATTGAACAAATTAATATTAATTTCCCTCGTTGGGTAGATGGTCTTCCAGATTCACATTGGCTAAAACAAGAATTACATTTAGAAATAAAAGAAGCTTTTAGTGATATTCGCTTATTGAAACAAATAGATAGTGGTATAACTAAAATTCAAAAAACAGAAGTTATTAAAAAGACTATTGTTGATGAAATTTTACTCGGTAATGGTAATGTTAATATTTCTATAGATTTAAAGGATGACTTATTTTACAAAGTACTTACTGAAATTTCTGGAGTTGAAATTTCAAATGAAGGAGATTTATTCTCTACTATAACTTCTTTTGCACAAACTAAGAAAGAATATGATAAAATTGCTTATGCACTAGAAAGTGTTAAAGCTACTGGTTATGGTATAGTTACACCTTCTATGGATGAACTTATTTTAGACGAACCCGAAATGGTTAAACAAGGCTCTAGGTTTGGTGTTAAGTTAAAAGCTAAAGCTCCTTCTATACATATGATAAGAGCTGACATTGAAACTGAAGTATCACCTATTGTTGGTAGTGAAAAACAGTCTGAAGAACTTGTTAATTACTTACTTTCTGAATTTGAAAGTGATCCACAAAAAATATGGGAATCTAATATATTTGGAAAGAGCTTACATGAACTTGTTAATGAAGGCTTACAAAATAAACTTTGTAGAATGCCTGAAGATGCTCAAGGTAAGCTTCAAGAAACTTTGGAAAGAATTGTTAATGAGGGCTCTGGTGGA
Source organism: uncultured Clostridia bacterium (assembly GCA_948664205.1). Classification (GTDB taxonomy): domain Bacteria; phylum Bacillota; class Clostridia; order TANB77; family CAG-508; genus UMGS1663. Next base: position 9,279 of record CAPNDH010000044.1, read on the forward strand.
CTTATTTGTATAATTTTGTAAGCTATATAATATAATAAAAAATGAGGAATTCCTCATTTTTTATTGTTTTATCGTTAATACACTTTCTAAATAATTAGCTATTTCTTTTGCAGATGTTTCTAAGTCTGCACTTTCTAAATATTTACCTCTGTTATTTATATTTTGTAAAAATTGCTCTATTTGCTCTTTATTTTCTTCACTTCCTAATGCAAAATAATATATTTTATTAGTATTAATTATATTAGCTACATCTGCTTCGGATAAATCTGAGTCTATCCCATTGTTAACATTTATTATTACATTATGCTCGTTTGAATCCCATTCTACATTATTTATTATTTCTCCTAATGATCGTAACCTTGTAGTTATTATAGTAATATTTCTAAAATAATTATATGCTTGTGAATATGATACAAATCCAACTGTTCCACTTGAAATACTAGTATCTGTAACTTGTGCTATTAAATTATCATCTAAATATGCACTAATTGTTGAACCTTTTGCTACAAATTTATATTTTTGCCATGTATTTCTTGACCATCTATTGTTTGGATTACAAGATAATTTTGTTAAATTATTTTGTGTAACAAATTGATTATCTACAATTTTATTTATTCCATTAAAGGCTCCGATTATCAATTCCGCCATTGTATCCATGATTGTCTAATAAAAACAAATATGATGAATATTTACTATTTTCCAATTCGTTAAACCTAATCATTGATCCCATCATATCATCATCACTATCTGTTGTTCTTGCTTCAAATTCTAATTCTATATTCTCGTACTTTCCATTTGGATCATAATAACCTGTCATATAACTTGAATTTTTTGTATTATAAATCCAATTACTTGATTCATTATATCCCCAATTTCCATCCCCAAAAGATTTCCAGTCTGTAAAAATTTGTGCAACATTTGTTGTTGTACTATCTTTTGCTTCATTCTCTCCTATTGCCATTTTTATAAAATTTGTTGCTATATTTTTTTCATTTATTTTTGCTCTTATATTAGTTACTATATCATCTAATGATATATTTAAATTTCCTTTGGTTAATTGTATATTTGCTTCTGGTGTAATAAACGACTCTTCTGTTTCTTCTCCTATTGAGTTTGTTACTTTAAATATATATTTTTTATTTGCTTCTACTGGAAAATCAATAGATACTTTTTGTTTATTATTGCACTTAATTTCAAAACCTGTAGGATATACTACTTTACTTATTCCATTTTCCCTTGAAAATATTATATTTACTGTATTATCTTCATTATCTTTTATAGAAAAATCATCTATTGCTAAATTTGTTTCTTCACTTAATTTTATACTTTCTCTTAATTTAATAAATCCTTTATTTTTTCCAATTCCTATTATAATTAGTATTAATAATATTATTATCAATATGGTGAATATCACTATTTTTTTCTTTAGATTTTTCATGTTTTAACCTCAATATATTTTTTATCTTTTATAAAAAATATATCAAACTATTTGTTTAACTTCAATATCAATTTTTACTTTTATGTAACTTTGTGTATACTATTTTAAAATACAATTGTTTATTTTTATATTTACATTTTATGTCAATTGTGGTAAAATATAGGCTCTTCGCTAAATCGAGTGGGTAAGTAGTCAAAACAAAATAAATATA
>CAPNDH010000045.1 GCA_948664205.1 uncultured Clostridia bacterium
ACCCTCGTCATCAGCTTGGAAGGCTGAGGTAATAGCCATTATACGACACCTGCATAAAAAACATATAAAAATCGTTCTTTATTAGAACGATTTTTATTATAACTTTTTTTGTCTTCTTTGTCAATACTTTTTTATTATTTTTTTACATATGTTACATATTCATAATCAAATGGATTTTCTTCATTTTTTATGCCTTTTTGCTCTTCTATTATTTTCCACTCTTCTTCTTTTATTTCTGGGAAATATACATCTCCTTCAAATTCTTCATTTATTTTTGTTATATACATTTTATTTGCATATGGCATAAGTAACTTATATATAGTGGCTCCACCTATTACAAAGTTTTCCTCTTCTGAATTAATATAACTTTCTAATAATTGTATACTATCTATTACTTCTACATTTTCATTTTCTACTTTAAGATTTGCATCGTTACATAGAACTATATGTTTTCTATTTGGTAATACTCTTCCTAAAGATTCAAAAGTTTTTCTTCCCATTATTATTGTGTGCCCTGTTGTTAATTGTTTAAATCTTTTTAAGTCTTCTGGTAAATGCCAAATTAATTTATTATCTTTTCCTATAACATTATTTTTTGCTACTGCAACTATGATACTTAACATTTTTTCTCCTTTCGAAGCAAAATCAGCCTTTTTAATATCCATTAATAAAGACTCTTTGCATTTCGGACGAGCGATGCTCGCCCCTACAATGTTGGCTTGAAATAGCATACTTTCTTATTGCATAAAATATATTAAAATTTGAAAGTATTCATTAAATTGCTACTGGTATTTTTCCTAATTTCATATCTTTATTATAATCATAACCTTGTATTTCAAAGTCTTCTACTTTGAAGTCATAGAAGTTCGTTGTTGGGTTATTTATAATAAGTTTTGGGCTTACATCCATTGGCTTAGCTTCTATTAATTTTTCTATTAGTGGTATGTGTCTATCATATATGTGGCAATCTCCTATATTATGTGTTAATGTACCTACTTCTAAACCTGCAACTTGTGCAAACATGCATAAAAGTGCTGCATATTGCATTGTATTCCAACCATTTGCTGCAAGCATATCTTGTGAACGTTGATTTAATATAAGGTGTAGTTTTCCACCTTTTACTAACCATTGTGTACCATATGCACATGGCTCTAAATTCATATCTTTTAATTCTTCATGATTAAATATATTTGTCATAATACGACGGCTTGCTGGATCATTTTTTAATAAATATAAGCAATAATCTACTTGATCCATTTCTTGTATACCTTGTTTAGTTTTAAATTTATATTTTTTAGCCATTTGATATCCATAAGCTTTTCCGATACTTCCATCTTCATCTGCCCATTGATCCCAAATATGTGAATTTAAATCATTTACATTATTTGATTTCTTTTGCCATATCCATAGTAATTCATCAATTGCTCTTTTTACTGTTTGAGTATTGTTACGAAGTGTAATCATAGGAAATTCCTTTCCTACATCATAAACATTTGTTACTCCTACTAATGAAATATAGTTTGCTTCTTCTCCATCTTCCCATCTTGTTCTAACTCCTGTTCCTTCTGATGAATACCCTTCTTTAATAATTCTTTTACATGTTTCAATAAAGTGTTTATCTGCCTGTGTCATATTATACTACCTCCATTATTTCTTATTTATGAAAATAATATCACAAGCATTTTTAATTGTAAAGTAATTTTTCTATTATATATTTATAATTTATTTACATATTGTAATTGACTTATGTTATTTTGTGTGTTATATTAACTTACATAGTAACCGTTAACCATTTCTTTTGTTTATTAATGAAAGGAGAAAAACTATGTCACAATTTGACAACATGTACTTAGAAACTTGTAAAAAGATTATTGATCACGGTGTTCGGACTGAAGCAAGAAATGGTATTACCTACCGTATTCCTGGTAATCATTGGATTTTTGATTTAGAAAAAGAATTTCCTATTCTTACTGTAAAAAAAGTAGCTTTTAAAACTGCTGTTTTGGAAATGCTTTGGATTTATCAGCAGAAAAGTATTTCACTTTCTTGGCTTCAGCAAAGAGGTATTAAAATTTGGGACAAATTTGAAATAAGTTCAGATGGAATTTATCGTAATCCAGACAACGGAGAAGAGAAGTTCTTTGGCAAGCAGTGGGCCGGAACAATTGGTTCTTCTTATGGTTATATAATTGCTAATGGCGGTGAGCCTGGTTTCAAAGATCAGATGGATGCAGCAATTTATAAAATTATTAACTATCCTACTGATAGGCGTATTATTATTACTATGTGGCAACCTCCGTTCTTTGGTAGTGCTGTTTTGCCTCCTTGTGTATATAAAGTTCAATTTCTTGTATTAGATGGGAAACTTCATACTTTTGTAGAACAACGTTCTTGTGATATGTTCTTGGGAGTTCCTTTTAATATTACTCAGTATGCTGTACTTAACTATATGCTTGCACATGTAACTGGTTTAAAACCTGGTGAGATGCATTACAATATGGCTGATGTTCATATTTATGAAGAGCATATTGATCAGGTGCATGAAATGCTTAATCGCTGGGATCGCGCTTTACCTGCACCAAAGCTTTGGCTTAATCCTGAAGTTAAAGATTTCTATTCTTTTGACTCTTCAAAAGAATTAAGTGATTCTAAGCTTATTGGTTATGAACATCTTGGCGCAATTAAAGGTATTGTAAAAGCATAAATTAATAAACCAGACATCTATTTTTAGGTGTCTGGTTTTGTTATTTTTTTATTCCATATATTTACTTTATTCTTTAAATATGTTATTATTTTGATAACTATTAACTTTTATTTTATTCATAAGGGGGATTTCATTATGAAAACTTTAACTGTAGAATTTACTGGTACTCCTGCGGCAGGAAAAACAACTTGCATCAATAAAATGATGGATCATTTTACAAAATCTGGTTATAAAGTAGGTTTTGTTCAGGAATCTGCTGAAATAACTCCTAAAAATTTTCCTAAAGGTTGTTTTGATTCTCACCTATGGATGCGGTTACATTCTTTAGAAAATATTTTAGTAGAGAAATATTCAGAGTGTGATATCTTGTTAATTGATCGTGGTGTAATCGATGGAATTTTCTACACATATCTCTTTCTTAGTAGAAATCCTAAAGATGAAGAAAAATGCTTTGCATTAATTCAGTTTTTACATCGACTTGATTTTTTACTGCCTAATTTTTTATTTATATTTACTTCTGATCCAGAGATTTCAGTTAAACGTAAAGGTAGAGAAGGAATATTAGTTACTCTTGATTGTATAAAAAAATACAATCAACTACTTTCTAACTTCTTACCTGAAATTAATGTTCCCTATAAATTAATTGATTCTTCCAACTTAATAAAAGATGAAGTATTTACAATTGTACTAAAAGAAATGCAAAATTTGATAAAAAGTAATCTCAGCTAAACAAGCTGAGATTATTTTTTTATCAAATTAATTGTCCCACTTAGGTACATATTCTTCTTCATGTTCTCCTAATTCTTGTATATATCCATTTTTAAAATCTAACGCATAAAAATATTCTTCTATTTGTTTATATTCTCTTTTTGTTAGTTTTCTATTTAACAATTCATCTTCTTTTGCTTTATATGTTGGAAAGTATTGTGCCATTACATTTATGTATATATTTTCTGGTATATTTTCTTTAATCCATTTTAAAATGTTTTTTGTGTTTTGTATATGATGTGGCAATACTAGGTGTCTTATCATCACTCCTTTTCGTATCATACCATTTTCATCAAATTGTGGACTTCCAACTTGTCTTATCATCTCTTTTATAGCTTTTGTTGCTATTTCAAAATAATGTGGTGCTTTTGAGTATTTTATGGCTATTTCATCTGAATAATATTTTAAATCTGGTAAGTATACATCTATATAACCTTCTAACTTTCTTAGTGTTTCTATACTTTCATATCCATTTGAGTTATATATTATTGGTATGTTTAAACCGTTCTTTCTTGCTATTTTTATAGCTTCTATTATGTGATAAGCATACATAGTTGGCGTAACTAAATTTATATTTTCTGCTCCATTTTCTTTCTGATGTATCATAATATTTGCTAATTCTTCTATACTTATTTCTTTTCCTTTTCCTTGTTGACTTATTTCATAATTTTGGCAAAACATGCAATGTAAATTACAGTGTGTAAAAAATATAGTTCCAGAACCATTTTTTCCGCTAATGCAAGGCTCTTCAAAAGCATGCAAACTTACAAGCGATATTTCTACTTTATCTACTGCTTTACAATTACCGCTTTATTCCTTCTAATCTATTTACTTTACATTTATGAGGGCATACCTCACATTTTTTTAACATTTCTAACATTTTGTTTTTTTCCTTTTTTTGGTTGAATATTATAAAATACCGTAGGGGCTTAATCGGTAAGGAATCCCCGTAAGAATTTACCCAATTACGCCCTAAAAAATATAAAATTAAATTTATACTTTTCAAATTTGTATAATGGGCATAATTCGGTATTCCTCATATGTATTCCTAACCGATTAAGCCCCTACAATTATTCTTATTATCTATTGTAACTTATATTATCATATTTTTTTAAAAAATAATACATTTTTCTCTAATTTATGCTATAATATAAAAAGTTTGTAACAAGGAGGAATTAAAAAAATGGCAATTATTGAACATGATTTTGATTTTAGTATACGTGATATTAATAATAAAACTGAATTAACTAATAGAGCAATACTTGGCTTTTTTGAGGATATTGGTGGTTACCATTCTGATATGGCTGGGTATGGTTTAAAAGATATTGAAGAAACTAAACTAAGTTGGGTTTTACTTCATTGGAAAATTAAAGTTTTAAAAAGAATTAAATATGGAGATTCTATACATGTAAAAACATGGTCTAGAGGTGCTGTTCGTGCTTGTTGCTATCGTGATTATGAAATATATAATGGTAAGCGGAGAACTATGTGCTATTGCTACTTCTAAATGGACTTTAATTCATTTAGAAAAAGGATTAATGCGTTTTACTGATGAATTAGTAGAAAAGTACCAAACAGAAAATAAATGTACTTTTGATAATTATAACTTTGATAAATTAAAAGAACCTGAAAATAGCATTCTTACTTTTAAATATACTGTACAAAGAAGAGACATTGATATTAATAAACATATGCATAATATCTGCTATTTAGATCTAGCATATGAATCTTTACCAAAAAATATTTATGAAAATACTTCTTTTGATAATGTAGAAATTATGTATAAAACTGGTGCATTATTAGGAGAAAAGGTTAAATGTTATTATTCTAACACTAATAATGAACATATTATTACTATAAAAAGTGAAGATGAAACAAAACTTCATGCAATAATAAAATTATATTAACACAAAAACATAGAGGCTGTTTCAAGCCTCTATGTTTTTGTGTCTGTTCAGTTACAATGGTAAATAAAAATGTCACCATTTTTGAGCACAATCGGAATTCTTCCGTGCTTATCTTTTTTTCCTATTCTTCTATAATGTTCCATATAGTTGAAATCTTTGTCATAATAATTATCAAATATTTTATAAAATTCGCCATCAGCAACCATTTCTACATGGGTTCCTACAAACTCTTTTATTCTTTTCGTCTTTATATTAACTATCTGCACAGTAATTCCGTCTGATACATAAAAGTAATCCTGATTTATTAGAGCATATCTATTCTTCGGATTTGTTTTATATATAACTTTCTCTTTTTTTAAGTCTGCATCCAGAATACTTATAGTTCCATCCATTTCCACTACTATTGCATATTCTCCCGGCACATAATCTAAAATTTTATTATATCTATGTCCTTCAACTTCTTTTAATTGCGTATCTAAAAAAGTATAATAGGTTTCTACAAATTCTCCACCTACAGTTGCTACTAAATACTTGCAGTTATTACTTATTGCTTTTTTTACACTCTTTCCAATATATTGCAAACATATTATTGAATCGCTTGCGGAAACATTATCGTAATCCTCATTTACTATATATACTGTACATCTATCCTTTAGTACTCCTAATGCGTAACCATCTTTAAAGTCAGCTATATAGTCCCAATTTGATTTGCAAAGCAACTTCAGTAAAATATTCATATTTTTCTCCCTTCTTAATTAAGAAATGGTTTTTAATAAGTTACATGGCTATATTATATCACTTTATGTTTACTTTTGCAATAGTTTTAACTATTTTTCTTATTGAATGTGAAAAACAAGTTAGTAAAGCAGACAAGCTATGCTCGCCTCTACACTTAACTTAAAACAACACACTTTTCTAAAAATATTAAAGGCAGACATAAATCGCCTACCCTTTATAACTATTCACTATTAACTATTCATTCTTCACCATTCACTAAAATTCTCCATGCAATGGAGAATTTTATCTAGTACATTCCTTCCATTCCTCCAGCAGTCATATTATCGTGGCTTCCACATGAACATTTTTCTTCTTTCTTTTCTGTTACTATACTTTCTGTTGTAAGTACCATTGAAGCTATTGATGCTGCGTTTTGTAGTGCACTTCTTGATACTTTTGTTGGGTCTACTATTCCTACTTTTTTCATATCTACATATGTGTTTTGGCTCGCATTGAAACCTATTCCTTTTTCACTATTTTTTACTTTTTCTACTATAACTGCTGGCTCTAAACCTGCATTTATTGCTATTTGTTTTGCTGGCTCTTCTAGTGCTTTTAGTACTATATTTGCTCCTAGTTTTTCATCCGCTTCTAAACTTTCTATTCCTTTTTCTACTTCTTCAATTATATTTAAGAATGCTGTTCCTCCTCCTGCTACTATTCCTTCTTCTACTGCTGCTCTTGTTGCAGATAGTGCGTCTTCTATTCTTAGCTTTTTATCTTTCATTTCTACTTCTGTTGCTGCACCTACTCCTATTACTGCTACTCCTCCTGCTATTTTTGCTAAACGCTCAGTCAAATTCTCTTTTGTGAATTCACTTTTTTCTTCTGCTATTTGAGCTTTTAGGTTTGCTACTCTTTCTGATATAGCTTGTTTATCTCCCATTCCATCTACTATTATTGTATTTTCTTTTTCTACTTTAACCTGTTTTGCTCTTCCTAGTTGTTCTATACTTGTGTCTTTTAGTTCTAAACCTAAGTCAGAAGTTATAACTTCTCCACCTGTTAATACTGCAATGTCTTGTAGCATTTCTTTTCTTTTATCTCCATAACCTGGTGCTTTTACTGCTACTACATTTAGTACACCTCTTAATTTATTTAATATAAGTGTTGATAATGCTTCTTGCTCTACATCATCACATATTATTAATAATTTTCCTGAACTTTGCATTAATGTTTCTAGTAATGGTAAAATTTCTTGAATATTGCTTATTTTCTTATCTGTTATTAATATATATGGGTTATCCATTATAGCTTCCATTTTTTCTGTGTCTGTTACCATATATGGTGATACATAACCTTTATCAAATTGCATACCTTCTACAACACTTAGTTCTGTGTTTGAAGTTTTTGATTCTTCTATTGTTATTACTCCATCTTTTGAAACTTTCTCCATAGCTTCTGAAATTAGTTTTCCTACTTCTTCATTATTTGCTGATATACTTGCAACTCTTGCTATATCTTCTTTTCCATTGACTGGAACACTTATATTTCTTAAAGCGTTTACTGAAAGCTCAACTGCTTTATCTATACCTCTTTTTATAGCCATTGGGTCTCCACCTGCTGCTACATTTTTTACTCCTTCTTTTATCATACTTTGTGCTAAAACTGTAGCTGTTGTTGTTCCATCTCCTGCTACATCGTTTGTTTTTGTTGAAACTTGTTTTACAAGTTGTGCCCCCATATTTTCAAATGGATCTGATAGTTCAATTTCCTTTGCTATTGTTACACCATCATTTGTAATTAGTGGTGAACCAAATTGTTTATCAAGCACTACATTTCTACCTTTTGGTCCTAAAGTTACCTTTACTGTATCTGCTAATTTATTAACTCCATTTAATAAACTTTTTCTGGCATCTTCGCCAAATTTTATTTCTTTTGACATGATTTTTTCCTCCTTTAAATTTCAGAAAAGTTTTATTTTTTCTTCCTTTTTATTTTTTCTGTATGTTTGGATGTTAGAAGTTGGAGGTTGGAGGTTGGAACTTTGGGTAATTTCTTCGAAGTGTTTACCCTATTTTCCAACTTCCAACTTCTAACTTCCAACTTCTATTCTACCACTGCTAATATATCATTTTGACTAACTATAATTAAATCTTCACCTTCATATTTTACTTCTGTACCAGCATATTTACTTACAACTACTTTGTCACCTTTTTTAACTTCCATTTTTACTTTTTCAGTTCCTGGTCCTACTTCTAGTACCTCTGCAAATTGTGGCTTTTCTTTACTGCTTCCTGCTAATATTATTCCACTTTTTGTAGTCTCCTCATTTTCTATCATTTTAATTACTACTCTGTCTGCTAATGGTTTTAACATTTTTACATTACCTCCTTAATATATTTTATTTACTAATATTAAAATTAGCAGTCTTTATTCGAGACTGCTAATAATTTATACCTTTTTATTCTGAATGTCAATACTATTGTTTTAAAATTCACATATTTTTCACAAAGTGCCTCTTTTATATTTATATTCTATACTCTACTCTAATATACTTATTTTATCATATTCTATAAAAAATACCTTTATTAGTATAATACTAATAAAGGTATTTTGTCACTTAATCCTGGTTAAAATAATTTACAAAATTGTCTATGCGTCCGTTCAGAATATCTCTAATTAACTTTGTAGCATCTTCGCCATACATTTCAGCTAACAATACTACAAAGTATGCTTCTTCTTCAAATAAATCAGTTATTTCCATGTAGTCAGTATCTATTTCAATGTCGCATAAAAGATATACATATTCTTCTAACATATCCTGTCTAATTTCTGATCTTTCTAATAGTAAATTTTTATCCTTCGTAATAGCTTCAATAATTTTACTTACTAATGTCGTTAAAGTTTCTTTATATTTTTTAAATTTTTCAATTTCTACTCTTATATATTGTACTCTTTTTTCTACATCAGCAATTATTTCTTTGACTACTACTTTCTCTTCTTCTGAAAAATCTTCTTCATATTGCCAATCATATAATTCATACTCTAAACTTCTTTTTGAGTCTTCTAATTTCCATACTTTTCTTTCAATTTCTACAATTTCAGAAATGTACGAAAGTGCACGATTGAATTCAAAAAGCATCAGTTCCCGAACATCAGTATTTACCATATTGTTCTCCTCTCTTTCTTTAAAAACTAATTAATAGTTACTTAAATTATACAATATTCAATTATGTGATTTATGATATCATTTTTACTTGCTATTGTCAATAAAAAAATAATTTTTTATGTAACTTTTTAATATATACGTTACAATTAATAGCTAATATTTAATATAGGTACCTCTACATCACAAATACATATTTAACTGTAAATTAAATACTACTTACTTTTAATCATATAAAAAGCATACCTTAAATTACAAAATATCTTCTTAGCAATTTTATAAAGGAAATATTTTATTGGTTTAAATGGGATGTATATTTCTCCTATTAGCTCTACAAATTCTCCTCCAAAGCCCTTTTTAAATCTATATAATCCATCTTGCTCACCGCTTCTGCATTGAAACTCCTCTAAAATCATACACTTTACAATTATTCCTTATTGCTAGTTTTATCATTTCCCATTGAAGTAGATATGTTGACATTAAGTTTCTATATTTATTTGAACTTGCCCCATACAGGTACCACATTTTGTTTCCATATATTATTGGCATTATTGCTGATATTGGATCATTTTCATAATAGGCTATATATATTTTGGTTTGATATGGAAATTCTTTTAATATTTTTTCGAAATATTCTTTTGGTCTTGTCCTAAAATTGTCCCTCTTTCCTGTTTCTTTCATTAACTTATAAAATTCGTCTATTCCTTCTTGATTTTTTTCTTTTACTATTACTCCTTTTTTTGTTGCTAGCCTTACATTATATCTAGTTTTTGAGGCAAAGTTTTTAAATATTTCATCTTCTGTTTTATTTTCTAAATTTAGCCTAAAGTTATGCCTTGCTTGTATTTCTTGGTCAAATTTTATGGCTTTACTATTTATTTTATAGCCTAGCTTTTTTACCAAACTAGCAAATTCTTTATTTTCCTTTTTTACATTTGGTTCTATTATAATTACAAATGCTTTATATTTTTTTGCTACTTCTTTCATTTTAGCTGTTAATTTTCTTAAAGTTTCTTCATCATATATTTCACCAATTGGACCTCTTGGTACATACATTATATTCCCGAATATAGGTAATTTTCTAATTAATATACTCATACTTGCTATTAGATTTTTGTTTTCATCTTCTACTATAACTATTTCATTTTTCCAAAATTCTTTTACTTTTGCCCATTCTCTAGATTGTTGAAAATCACATAATTCTTCTTTTTTTATAAATTCTTCATAACTTTCCATTTAGCTCTCCTCCTAATATGATTGTATATAATAAATGA
>CAPNDH010000046.1 GCA_948664205.1 uncultured Clostridia bacterium
AAACTAGATATTTGTGTTTAATACTAGTTACCCACTCGATTTAGCGAAGAGCCTATAATTAGTGTATAGCAACCTTTGTATTTATTTTCTTTTTTACTTAATTGTAATAAAGAAACTTTGTTGCTTTTAACTTTTAACTCGTTAATAAAATTGCAAATCAACAAGGAGGCAACATTTATGGAATTTGTAGGTTCAACTATTTGGGGTTCTAAGAAATATCAGCATAAGATGGATGATAATCACGTTATCTATTGTACAGTTACCAAAGATAGTAAAGAGTCCGTTGTAGAATTCGTTGTAGGTTTACCTGGTGGAAATTCTTCAATGAGTTCAGAAGAAGCTGCTAACTACCGGCTTGGAATAGAAGGTGAAGTAGCAGCTTGGACCGGAAAACATGCAGATACAGTTTTGGTAAACTTTGCTGAAACAGATTCGTCTTTTGCAGATTTTTACACTGAGAATGGGGAGACTATCAAGAAAATAGTATCATGTGATAATAAATATTATATGGCTGATGGAAACAGCTATTATGAAGTTACCACTGATGCAAAACTTGTAGGCTTAGACTCTCACGAAGAATTCGTCTGTAAAGATGAAGAACACAAATATCTTCATTCCAATCTCATTTCCGAAAAGGAAAAGTTTGCTAAAATCTTTTTAGAACTGTTTGAAACTGTGCGGTAATATCCATATATTAAAAGGGGAAAGTAGAAATTCTATTTGCCCCTTTTAATATTTTTAAAGTATTATTACATCTTTGTTATTGATTTATATAAATTTCCCTTACTTTCTCTGGCAATTCTTCTAGTTGCACTTCTTCCCAATTTCTTACGCCTGCTATGTTTAGAAATTCTAATTTTAAGTATGCTCCTTCTCTTAATTGTCTGCTGGTTTTGAATTTTATTTCTCTTGATTTTCCTTGTTCATTATAACAAGTTAGTGTGTATTCGTAGTTCATGTCATCTGTTGCTGGAAGTGTTTGTATTCTTGTATTATCTATTTTGGTGTAGTATTCATATACTTGCTCACATATTACGTAATAGGCAAATATGCAAAGTGATATTAGTATTATTATTCCTATCATAAATGGTACTTTTTCTTTTATATTTTCCATTTTTTTATCATCCCTTTCTTTAAATTGGTTGGAAAAGAATTAAATTTTGGCTAGGAAAACAAGTTTGAAATTTATAAGGCGTACTAATTGTACGTTGTTAAATTTCAAATGAAATTTGACGACGTCAAAATTGTAATTATTTTTCAACCTTTACTCCTCCTCTTTTATTATGCTTTTGCTTCCTAAATATGTAGCTAAGAAGTATGCTCCGTATATTGCTCCCATTACTAGAACTGTGGCTATAATTGATGGCACTAGTTCTTCTTTTTTGGCTATTCCTTCTAACATTGAAAGTACAAATTGTATTCCAAATATTGAGTGAATTATTGCTAGTATTAATGGCATTATAAAGAATATCCCTATTTGACTAAATAGTGCTTTGTTTATCATTTTTTCGTCACAGCCTATTTTTCTTAAAATAGCATATCTTTGTTTATTGTCTGCACTTTCAGTTAATTGTTTTAGTGCTAATATTGCACTACTTGCTATTAAGAATATTATACCTAAGTATATTGCAATAAATGTTATTATTGTGGCTAAACCTATGCTTGCTTCCATTAATGATATTTTTGTAAATCCATCAATTTTAATTCCTTTATTTGCTATATTGTCTATTAAATTAGAATTTGTTCCTGCAAATATCTTTTCTATTTCTTCTTTTTCTTCATCTGTATTTGCATTATAATTTGCTATTAATAGAGCTTGTTCTTTATTGTTATCTGCTAAAGGGCATGTGTCTGGTACTAATATAATACCTGTATTTGTGTGGCTAGTTGACATCATTACAAAACCTGATTTACATTCGTTATATTTTGATTTATATTTTTTTCCTTCAATTTCTAAACTATTTTCTCCTTCTTTTAGTACTGTATTTCGTAGTTCTTTCATTGTGTCGAAATCGCAAAGCATAATATATTCGTCATCATTTAAAGAATATTCTTCTGTTCCATAAGCTAACGCTATTTTATTATAGTCTGATATCTTTATAATTTGTTCAGCTGTTTCATACACAAGCATTGGAAATTGTTGTTTTACTTCATCAATTTTATTTCCACAAAATTTTCCCCAAGTCAAATTTTTATCAGTATATATTGATATTTCTATTATGTCTTTTAGTACATTCATGTCAACACCATTTTGTTTTAGTGTTTGGCTTATAGGTACTCTAGAATCTTCTATTTGCTCTTTTGTATATGTTATTTCTTTGCCTCTCCTGTTTATATATTTTTCTGGTAAATTTGCTGTTTTATAAAGGTTTAAATCTACAGGTGTCATTTCGATAAGTTCCCTTTGCATTGTGTTTCTTAGTGCTAAACTTGAAGATAATATTGTTATTGTCATAAATAGCATTAAACATATTACACTCATACTTATTACTGTTGTGTTAATTTTATTGTTTAATTGTCTTAGTACAAACATATTTGTCCCTTTTAAATACGCTTTTTTCACACTTTTAACTATGTGTAATATAAAGCCTGATAAAGACCAGAATATTCCTACTGTTCCTACTATTCCCATTAAAATTGGTGGCAACATTTTTTCAGCTGTTGAAATTGAACGTATGTCTCCTGTTACTTTCCAGTATGCATAACCTAATATTGTGCTTGCCATTAAAAATACTAGTATTGATATGAATGGATTTTTTATTCTTACTCTTTCATTCTTCTTGTTTGCATTTAATAGATTTATTAATTTGTACCTAGATACTGTTATTGTATTAAAGAACATTACTGCAAGATACATTACTGCAAAATAGATGCATGTTTTTATTGTACTATCTACTGAAAATACAAATTGAAATTTACTCATATCTGCTTCAAACATTTTTGCTACTAACACTGACATAAATTGTGAAGCAAATACTCCTACTCCAATACCTACTGCAAGTGATATTATTCCTACAAAAATTGTTTCCATTAATATTATTTTTGATATTTGCCATTTTCCCATTCCTAGGCTCATGTATATTCCAAATTCTTTTTTCCTTCTATTTATTAAGAAGTTATTTGCATATACAATTAATAACCCTAATACTATTGCTACAAATGTTGATACAAAACCTAACATTGTTATCATTAATTTAATAATACTTCTTTGTGATTCTGATACTTGTAGCATAGCTTGCTGGCTATCTAGTGAGTTAAACATATAAAATATTGCTACACCTAGTACTAATGTTAAAAAGTATATGCTGTAATCTTTTATACTTTTTTTCATATTGTTAAAAGATAATTTAAATAACATCGTTTAAATCACCTCCAAGAAGTGTTTGGACTTCTATTATTTTTTCAAAGAATTGTTTTCTTGTGTCATTTCCTTTTATTAGTTCATTAAATACTTTTCCATCTTTTATAAATAGTATTCTATTTGCATAAGAAGCGGTAAAAGCGTCATGTGTAACCATTAAAATTGTTGCTTTTAGCTCATTATTTAAGTACTCAAAGTTTTCTAATAATTGCCTAGCTGATTTTGAATCTAATGCTCCTGTTGGTTCATCTGCTAACACTAGCTTTGGATTTGTTATTATTGCTCTACTTGAAGCTACTCTTTGTTTTTGCCCCCCTGATAATTGATATGGGTATTTTTTTAATGTATCTTTAATTCCTAGTTTTTCTGCAACATCATTTACCTTTTTATCAATTTGTTTTGGATTTACTTTTTGAATTGTTAAGGCTAGTGCTATATTTTCATATGATGTTAATGTATCTAATAAATTAAAATCTTGAAAAATGAAACCTAGTTCTTCTCTTCTAAATTTATTTAACTTGTTTCCTTTTAGTTTTGTTATATCTTCACCATTAATTATAATATGACCTGCTGTTACTTTATCTATTGTTGATATACAATTTAGCAGTGTAGTCTTTCCAGAGCCACTCGCTCCCATTATTCCAACAAACTCTCCCTTTTCTACATTAAAGCTTATATTGTCTATTGCTTTTGTTAAGTTTGATTTGTTTCCATAGTATTTTTCTATGTTTTTTACTTCTAAAATTTTTTCCACTTTAAAAACTCCTTTCGTTTACTTGTTATTATTATAAACGTTTTTTTATATTGTTTCCATCGATTTTTATTACATTAAGGTTACATTTTCGTAAGGTTTTAATAAAAATTGCAAAAAATAAATCAAGATTGTCATTTGACAATCTTGATTTATAGAATTTAATACTCATACAACATTTCAAGCATTTCCTTCTCCATTTCAGCTTCAACATCTGCCCAGTATGCTCTTTCATACTTTTCTGCATACTCTTTGTTCATACGTGCAGTTGCTGCTATTTTTTCTGCTTCTTTATGTGTCGCAGTTGCTCTAGTGAATATCTTCTCCTCTTCACCTTTTACCACTACTTTGTCAGCATCATATGAAGTAATAGTATCTCCTTCACAGAAGTAATCTCCGCTTGCACCATTAAAGCTAAAATGAACCATTGGTCGCTTCTCTGCACATGCAATCCAAAATGTAGCATCTTTCAATGCATGGACTGTTACTTTTCCTCCTGCAAATTTCCTTCCATTATATACAAAAAATGGTGCTTCAAGGACTGTCCGAAGCTGTGCAATGACTAAGTCGAGAGTTGAATCATTTAATGTGAGTTGCATTTTCATATGTTGTCCTCCTTTACCTTACAAGGCAAATCAATTTTATTTGTTATCTACTATATATTTTAACATATTTACATAAAAATGTCTAGTCATTATATTAAATTATGAATAAATATATATTTTTGTCTAAATTTTAGTTTCTTTTCAATTTTTCTTTAATCTTTAATATATCTGAAAACACTAGGCCCTTATAACCTTTTTCTACTAATCTCAATATTTTATTAGCTTTTCTTTCTATTTCCTTTTTCAATTCTTTATTTACATTTACATATCTATTTTGTTTTATGTACGCTTCAATTATATATTCTTCAGTTGTTGGAAACATATTTTGAATTAGGAAGGCTTTTTTTTCACCTTCTACATATCCAAATACAATATTGTCTACGATTTTATATTTTTGTAATTTATAATTATAAATTTTGCTGTATTTTTCTACCTTACTACTTATTGGTATGAACCATAATATATCACTATTTTTTAAGTCTTTAAAGCAATAGTAGCATGGTCTTTTATTTTCATCTCCTTTATTTTTTAATAATAATTCATCTTTTACCTTTTCAAAAAATTCTTGTTCAATAAAATAAAATTTTCCTTCTTCTATTTTCATATTTTACTCCTTTCCGATAGAATAAAGGGCACAGTGGTGTCATTGTCAAAGAAGTATTCCCACAAACGGTGCCCCTACAACCTCAAATTTTTTCTAAGATATAAAAAAATAGAGCCAAAACATTTTATTGTTTTAGCCCCATATTAAATTTGTTCATTAGGCTTTATTTTATTTGCTCCCTAATTAGCAAAACATTATTTGTTCATTAGGCTTTATTTTATTTGCTCCCTAATTAGCAAAACATTATTTGTTAAAATAATATTAACATGTGTAATATTATTTGTCAATACTATTTTATGTATATTTTGTTTTTTTATGCAATATTAACATAGCTACTATTAGGAAACGCTATCCTTATCTCTGTTCCCTCATCTTGAACCGAATTAAGTTCTATTGCTATTCCTAATTTGTTGCAAAGTTTTTTGCATAGGTATAAGCCTATTCCTGTGGATTTTTTATTTGTTTCTCTTCCGTTTGTTCCTGTGAAGCCTTTTTCAAATACTCTTGTTATTTCTCCTTTTTTTATTCCTATTCCATTGTCTTTTATATATAGTATTACATTTTCTTTTTGCTTTTTTGCATATATTTCTATTTCTGATGGATAACTAGTCTTCATATATTTAACGCTATTTTGTATAATTTGGTTTAATATAAATACTATCCATTTGCTGTCTGTGTTCACTTCTTTCTCTAGGTCATGAATATTTAAAGATATTTTTTCTGATATTAATATGTTTTTGTTTTTCTTTATGCTTTCATTTACAATATCTTGAAGGCTTATTTTTCTTATATAATAGTCTTTTTCTACTGTATTACTTCGTGCATAAAATAAGGCTTGTTCTATATAATTTTCTATTTTTTCTATTTCTTCGTCTATGCTTTTTGTTACCTCATTTTTATTGTTTTCTATAATCATTTTACTTGTTGCAATTGGCATTTTTATTTCGTGAATCCATAGTTCTATGTATTCTTTATAGTCTTCTAACATATATTTGTATTTATTTACATTTTCTATCATTGACTTATTTATTTGCTCTAATGAATTCTTTAGTATTTTTCCTTCTATAAAACTAGGAGATTTTACTATTTCTGTAATTAAGTATTTTTCTTCTAATTCTTCTAGTGTCATTATTAAATTTTTATAGAATTGTTTTTTTACTAAATATTCTATTGTAATTCCAATTATATAAAGTCCTAAAATTATTATAGCTATATATATTCTTATAAAGTTAGCAATTGGATATGCAATTAAAAATATTTCTATTGTTGCAATTGCAAATAGTAGTAAAATTGTTGTTATAATTTTATCTTTTAAAAAATCTTTGAATTTCATATAATTCTCCTTTTATTATGATTTTCTTATAAAATAGAAAAGTAGTAAATAATAATCTGTAGAGTAGCCTTATGTGTTTATATATATTAAAATCAAAATTGAATCCCGACAGCCCTTTGAGGCGGGGAATACCCCTTGTCTTGGAGGGTTCGATTTTTATTTTAATATATATAAATGCGCAGAAGGTGGATTATTTTAAAGCTATTTCTTCGAAGAAAGGACAGCGACGGCGTTGTCCCTACATATTATTCCAATTATTTACCAATATTTTTTACAATGTTTTCCTTTTTAGTATATATCCTTGTCCTCTTCTTGTTTCTAACAGTTCTTTTAAATTTAGTTCTTCTAATTTATTCCTTAGCCTTGTTATATTTACAGTTAATGTGTTATCGTCTATAAAGCTTTCTGTTTCCCATAGACAGTCCATTATTTCTTCTCTTGATACTATTTTTTCTCTGTTTTGTACTAAATATTTTAAAATTTTGTATTCGTTTTTTGTAAGTTCTATTACTTTTCCTTGTTTTTCTATAGTGCTGTTTGATGTGTTTATTATGAAATCTTTTGCATCTATTTTATCTGAAACCTCTCCACTTGCATTTGCTCTTCTTAATAATGATGCTATTTTTGCAAGTAATATTTGTATATTGTATGGTTTTGTAATGTAATGGTCTGCTCCATAGTTTATTGAAAGTAGCTCATCTATTTCGCTATCTCTACTTGTTACTATTATAATTCCCATATTTGATGTTTTTCTTATTTCTTTGCATACATACTGACCATCTACATTTGGCAAATTTATATCCAATAAAACTATGTCAGGGTTTATGTTTAAAATGTCTTCTATTGTATTTTTGAAGTTTTCTAAAATTTCTACTTCATATCCATTCTTCTCTAAAAATATTTTTAATTCATTTCTTAATTTTTCGTCATCTTCTACTATTAGTATCTTTTGCATTTTTATCAACTCCTATTTTATTATATCACAAACTAATAAAATAGAACCTTACATTTTCGTAAGATTCAGTCTTAAAAATTTGGTACTAATTTATATTCATTTAATTTTCCATTATATACTAATTTAGCACTCTCTAAGTTTTTAAAATCTTCTGGTTTTATTATTTCTGGTAGATTAGTTTTTACTCCTGCTTCTTCTAATACATATTTTACAAACTCTGCACAATAAAATGAATTTTTAAATTTAACCTTTTTATTGATACTTACAGCAAATAAGCCTATTATATTAAATTTATATAGCTTTTTTCTAGTATTCATATATTCAATAGTTTTTTCCATTTTTTCGTATTGTTCTTCGGTAACCTCAAGTGAATATATTTTTGCTTTTGTTAAATAAAATCTTTTAAATGTACCAAAATCAATTCCTTCATGCACAAAACCTGCCCAAAAAGGATTGTATGGATGTAACCTTCCAAAGCTATACATTTTTTCTAATTTATTATCTAATGAGATAGATACATGAGAAAATTCATTTTTTGTATAACTTTTTATTAATTTTGATAATGTTGTACCTGTATGCGTTAATATTATATATATTTTTTTCATCGTTATTTTCCTTCTTTATAAATTTTATATAATTATATATTATCATAAAATGAATTGTTTAACAATATTTATTTTATGAATATTATTGGTATTATATTCTAAAGCAAGCTTTATATGGAATAATTTAATATTTATATAATATTTTTATATAGGTGGTTTTTTTGAAAATTTTTATATTTACAAGAAAAAGTTTGTTTATAAGTTTTTTTGTAATTTCTATAATTATTTTAATTTTTATTTGTAAGTTTTCAAGTTCTTTAGCTATTGAATTATCTGGCAATAATAAACTTTCTAATGATTCTATGAACGAAATTACTAACCTTACTAAAGGAAAAGAAAAAATTGCTTATTTAACTTTTGATGATGGTCCTAGTTTAGTTACTCCTAAAATTTTGGATATTTTAAGTAAAGAGGATGTAAAAGCTAGTTTTTTTGTTATAGGTAAGTATGTAGAAGCTCGCCCAGAAATTGTAAAAAGAGCTTATGAAGAAGGGCATTATATTGCAAACCACACTTACAGTCATAATAATAGCATTTTATATAAATCTTCTGAAAGTTTTACAAATGAAATTAAAAAGACTGACATAGCTATTGGAAATGCTATTGGTATAGACGGTTATTCTTCTTTAATATTTAGATTTCCTAATGGATTTATGTCTCCGCAATATAAAGCAAAAAAGAAAGAAATGGCTAAACTTCTTTCTCAGATGAACTATACTTATATTGATTGGAATTGTTTAAATAATGATTCTATAAAGAAATATACTTCTAGCCAATTACTAAACAATTTAAAAAAGTCTTCTAAAAATAAAGATACTTTAGTTATTTTAATGCATGATACTAAAGATGTAAGTAATAGTTCTTTAGTATTAGAGGACTCAATTCAGTATTTAAAAAGCCAAGGATATAGTTTTAGGAATTTTTATTCTATTATTAATAACCTAAAGTAGAAAAATAAAAAAATTGTAAAGAATTGAAATCTTTCATGAACAAAAAACAAGTCACATTTGCTGTGACCCTGTTTTTTATATTTCAAATTTATATCCATCCTCCGCTACTAAAATGTTTTTATATTTTAGTTTATTTAATTCTTCTCTTGTTGTATCTCTTAAATGTGTTGCTACTATTTGTTTATTATATTTGTCAGTTAAATATTTTATATTGTCTATTCCCATATGACAGTGGTCTCCTTCTCTTAAAGAGGTATCTGCAATTGTAACTTTACTATTAGCAATTAGTTTTTCTATGCCACCACATATTCCACTGTCACCAGTGCAACTTACAATGTTATTTATATTATATCCATATGCTGGTTTTTCTTCTCCATGTGATACTTGTATTGCTTCTATTTTATATTCTTCTAATTGGATTTCATATTTCTCATTGTTTAATTCTATAAATTTTAGATTCATAAATTCTTGTATTTCTTCTCTATCTTCAAACCTATATGCAGTAAATAACTCTACTACTTTATCTTCTATTCCCTTTGGTCCTATTATTGTAATTTGATTATCTATCTTTACATAGTTGTATACATGCTTTAAGAAAAATGGTATATCTGCTATATGGTCTCCATGCATATGTGTAATTAATATTGCTTTTATTTTCTCTGGTTTATGATTACTTTTTAATAATTGTTTTAATGTTCCATTTGGCATATCTACTATTAATTCCTCATTTATTAAAGTACACGCACTATTGTATTTTGTATATATTGCTCCTGTTCCTACTAATTCTACTTTCATTTTTATTTTTTCTCCTTATCTTTTTTTGTTATCTTCTATTATAATTTTTAATTTATTAATTAGTATTTTTATTTGTTGTTTCATTTTTTCATTAACTTAATATTATAATCTTGTACATAAGTTATATTAACATCGTTTTTCTATAATTTCAATAAATTTTATTAATTTATTATGCATTTTTTTCTTTTGGTAACTTTTCATTATCTGCCATTTTCTTTTTTTCTATCTTTACTCTTCTTTCTAATTTCTTCAAGTCCTCTGCTGGTTTTAAATTCTCGGGTCTTATTCCTCTTTTATTTAGCATATTTCTTACACTTAAATTGTTGTCTACATGCTCGTTTGTTATATTATTTTCTCCATACATATCTTTTTGAGTAATATTATAATTTGGATCTATGTCAAGTTTTTGGACACTTTTTTTGAGAATTTTTTTATATTT
>CAPNDH010000047.1 GCA_948664205.1 uncultured Clostridia bacterium
TTAAAGTAACATTAGAAAAAGTAGAAAAAGAACTAGAACACGTAAAACTAGAAGAAGAAGTAAGTGATGTACAATGTGAAAAATGTGGAAGAATGATGGTATACAAATATGGAAGATACGGAAAATTCTTAGCCTGCCCAGGTTACCCAGAATGTAAAAATGCAAAACCAATAGTAGAAACAATAGATGTACCATGCCCAGTATGCGGAGGAGTAGTACAAGTAAGAAAAACAAAAAGAAAAAGAAATTATTACATATGCGAAAATAACCCAGCAAGCTGTAACTATATTTCATGGAATAAGCCACAAATAGGCGAAAAATGGGAGCCAAAAGAAGCAGTAGAAGTAGAAGAAAAGAAAAAGGTAGCAACTAAGAAGAAAACTACAAAAAGAAAAACAAGTAAAAGTAAAAAACAAAAATAAATCTCACATATCGTGAGATTTATTTTTGTTTTTTATACTAATGCCTTGTAAATCAACAAAAAATATTATATAATATATCACTAGAAAAAATTACAATAGAAGGGAAATTAAAATGATAATAAACCCAGAAATAATAAAAGAATTATGCTCAGAAGCCGGAGAAACTAGAAAAGAAAAAGCCCAAAGCTATGTTAGGCAGAAAAAAGTAAATATAACAAAAGTAATTTATGATGATATAAACAATTTTGAAATCCGTTCAAAAGTAAAAGGAAACGGGAGTATTTATGATGTTCATATAAAAGTAGAAAATAAAGAAATAGAAGATGTAAGCTGTGATTGCCCAGACTATTATGAACACTATGGAACTTGTAAGCACATTTTAGCAACAGCAATTGAATTTAATCAAAACGAAGGTTATTTACGAATATTTTCAAATAATTCAGAAGATATACAAAATAATGTATCAATATTTAATAAAAAACAAAAACAGGAAGAAAAATATCGCAATTTCAAACAATTAATTCATACATTTTACCCAGTGCACGAAGAAGAAAACAATAATTTAAAACCTAAAATGCTTCCACATACAATAAAATTAGAGCCAAAATTAATATATTACACATATTTAAAAACATTAAAATTAGAAGTAAAAATAGGAGATAAGCAATTATATAAATTAAGAAAGTTCCCAGAATTTTATGATAGAATGAGAAACAAAGAATATTATAGTTATGGAGCAAAACTAGAATTTACACATGAGGAAGACTACTTTAGAAAAGACTCACTACCACTTTTAAATTTTATTTTAAAATATGCAGAAATTATAAAATATACTAATGAAGCTACAAATTCATACACATATTATGGAAGTGGAATTGAAGAAAGTTATATAACTATTTCAAATAGTGGAATGGACGAGCTATTTAGTGTTTTAGAAGGAAAACAAGTTACATTCCAAAAAGAAGGAATAGAAAATAAGGTACTATTCTTAAATAAAACACCAGATATAAAGTTCGATATAGAAGAAGAAGGAAAAAACGAATACAAAATTATTCCTAATATAGATATATACGAATATGAAATAATTGAAGGAAAAGAAAATATATATTTTTTAATGGAAAATGTGTTATATAAATGTGATGAAAACTTTAAAAATACAACATTAAAACTATTACAAGTATTTAGAAACAACTTTACAAATAGCATAATATTCCCAAAAGAAGAACTATCAAACCTATTTTCAATAGTATTCCCAAAAGTAAAAGATAGAATAGAAACCAAAACTTTAAATGAAGAAGAAATTGAAAAATATGTTCCAAAAGATTTATTTGTAAAACTATATTTAGACTATGACAATAGAAATTACATTACAGCAGATATAAAATTTGTATATGGAGAAGAAGAATTTAACCCATTGCTAGAGCCAAACCTAGAATTTGCAAGAGACATAGCAAAAGAAGATGAAGTATTAGAAATGTTTAGAAGAACAGGATTCATGCTTGAAGTAGAAAAAGCAAGATTAATTCTAGTTTCAGAAGAGGCAATATATAATTTCTTATCAATAGATATAGAAAATTATATGAAAAAATTCGAAGTTTTAGCAACAGATAATTTCAAACAAAAAGAAATAAAACAACCTAAAATGGGTAACTTAGGCGTAAGAATAGAAAATAATTTACTAAATATAGACTTAGGAAGTTTAGACTTCGACCCTTCAGAACTTAAAGAAATTATGCAAAAATATCATTTAAAGAAAAAATACCATAGACTAAAAGACGGAAGTTTTATAAACTTAGAAGAAAACGAAACAATAGATTTTATAGATAGCATATCAAAAGGAATGGATATTACTTACGAAGAACTAGAAAAAGGAGAATTAAAGCTTCCAATATATAGAAGTCTATATTTAGACAGAATATTAGAAAATATTAAAAATACCAAAATCAGCAAAAATGAAGAATACAAAAACCTAATTAATAAAATAGAAGACAAGAACTTTAACGAAGAAATAATACTTCCAAAAAACTTAAATGCAGAACTTAGAAATTATCAAAAAGTAGGTTATGAATGGTTAAAAGTATTAGATAGTTATAACTTTGGGGGAATTTTAGCAGATGATATGGGACTTGGAAAAACTATTCAATTATTGTCAGTTATACTAAGCTATGTACAAAATGAAGAAAATCCAAAACCAACAATCGTAGTATGCCCAAGTTCTCTAACATTAAATTGGCAAAATGAAACAAAAAAATTTACTCCAGACCTAACAACAATAGTAATTCATGGTAATAGTAGTGAAAGAAAAAGGCAAATAAAAAGTATACGAAAATATAACATAGCAATCACATCATATGATTTACTAAAAAGAGATATAGACATATATAAAGAACTTCGGATATGAATTTAAATTCATAATTGCAGATGAAGCACAATATATTAAAAACAATAATACACAAAATGCAAAAGTCGTAAAAGAAATAAATGCAAATACAAGGTATGCACTAACAGGAACACCAATAGAAAATTCACTTTCAGAGCTATGGTCAATATTCGACTTTATAATGCCAGGATACTTATTTTCATATAGAAAGTTTAAAGAATTATATGAAATACCAATAGTAAAAGATGAAGACAAAAAGGCAATGAAAAAGCTAAAAATGCTTATAGAGCCATTTATATTAAGAAGAATAAAAGAAGATGTATTAACAGAGCTTCCAGATAAAACAATTACAGTTCTAAATAATGAAATGCAAGAAGAACAACAAAAGCTATATTTATCATATTTACAAAATGCAAAACTAGAAGCAATGGAAGAAATAAATACAAATGGTTTCCAAAAAAGCCAAATAAAAATTTTAGCATTATTAATGAGGTTAAGGCAAATTTGTTGCCACCCAAGTATATTTTTAAATGATTACAAAGGTGAAAGTAGTAAACTAAATCAATGTATAGAAGTTATAAGAGATGCGGTAGATGCAGGACACAAAATACTACTATTTTCAACATATACAGCAATGTTCCCAATAATAGAAGAAAAGCTAAAAGAAAGTAAAATACAATATTCAAAATTAACAGGTCAAACAAAAGTAGGAGAAAGAATAAAATTAGTAGATGAATTTAACGAAAATGACGAAATAAAAGTATTTCTAATATCATTAAAAGCAGGAGGAACAGGTCTAAACCTAATAGGAGCAGACATGGTAATTCACTACGACCCATGGTGGAACCTATCAGCCGAAAACCAAGCAACAGATAGAACTTACAGAATAGGGCAAAAGAAAAATGTACAAGTATATAAACTAATAACAAAAAACTCAATAGAAGAAAAAATATACGAACTACAAGAGCGAAAAGCAAAATTAATAGACAACATGCTATCAACAAACGAAACATTTATAAATAAACTTTCAAAGGAAGAAATTATGGAATTGTTTAAATAATTTTGGAAATTATTGTAAATAGTATTGACATATTTTGAAATTTATAGTAATATAATATTAGTAAATAACATTAGTAACTAAAATAAAGTAACAAAAAATTACTCACGAGCTGAATTCGTGAGTAATTTTTTGTACTATGTATTATTTAAATAATTTGAGAATTAAATAAACAATAATAAGTACAAGAAACATTAGTAATTTATTCATAAAGTAACACCTCCTTTTCAAGAATACTATCTAATATGAGGCAAAAATTATTATACAATATGAATTACATAATATCAGCAAAAATCGTACGACAGAAATTGACATATTTTTCTATATTCTAAGAAAGTTATCCCCGTGAGAGAACTCTCTGTAGAAGATATTTATTACAGAAATTCGTAATTCTGTTTTTTAATAAAAATATAATGACAAATTAAAAAATACAATATATAATAAATAAAAAAGGGAGGCATTTAACATGGGTAGTTGGATGGAAAAATTTGAAAGAAAAGAAGATACAAAAAGAGAAAGAGAATTAAATGAAAAATTAGAAGAAGCAATTGAAGAATATGACGACTACAATATGGCTACAAAAGTAGATATAAATAAGAAAATTAAAAAGATAGAAAAAGTAGTTGAAGCATATAAAAGATTAATGATAGAAGCATTCAATTTTAATGAAAAAGACTTTGAACAAAAACAAAAAGAATTAAGTGCTTTGAGATATGAATTAATGCAAAAAAGGCATAACGAAGGAAAAGATGCAGAGTCTTGGGAAGAATATAAAAATGAAGAAATAGATACAGAAAGGTAAAGAAATGAAAGATTATATAACGATAATAGGTGGAGGATTAGCAGGTTCAGAAGCTGCATACCAAATAGCAAAAGCAGGAATAAAAGTAAAATTATATGAAATGAAGCCACAAAAATTTTCAGGTGCCCACTCAAATAAAAATTTAGCAGAAATAGTATGTAGCAATTCCTTTAAATCTAACTTACATACAAATGCGTGTGGTTTATTAAAAGAAGAACTACGCTTGTTAGATAGTTTGCTAATAAAAATAGCTGATAAAACAAGTGTACCAGCAGGACAAGCACTAGCAGTAGATAGAGAAAAGTTTTCTGAAAAAATAACAGAAGAATTAGAAAATAACTCAAATATAGAAATTATAAGAGAAGAAGTAACTAATATAGAAAATTTGTCAAAAGAAGGAATAGTAATAATAGCAACAGGTCCTCTAACCTCAGAAAGCTTAGCTAATCAGATTAAAAAACTAACAGGAGAAAAAGAACTAGCATTTTATGATGCTGCAGCTCCAATAATTGAAAAAGATAGTATTGACTTTAATATTGCATTCTATGGAAATAGATATGATGAAGAAAAGAGAAAGGATGAAACAATAGAAGAATGGAAACAAAGGCTAAGCAATGAAGAAGCAAGCTATATAAATCTTCCAATGAACAAAGAAGAATATGAAAATTTTGTACATGAATTAATAAATGCAGAAGTAGTAGAATTACATGAATTTGAAAAAAAAGAAATATTTGAAGGCTGTATGCCAATAGAAGTAATGGCAAAAAGAGGACTAGACACGCTTCGCTTTGGACCATTAAAACCAGTAGGCTTTGACGACCCAAGAACAGCTAAAAGGCCATATGCCGTAATACAATTAAGGCAAGATAATAGTGAAGGAACATTATTTAATATGGTGGGTTTCCAAACAAACTTAAAATTTGGAGAACAAAAAAGAGTCTTCTCACAAATACCAGGGTTAGAAAATGCTGAATTTGTAAAATATGGAGTAATGCACAGAAACACATTCATAAATTCACCAAAGCTACTAAACGAAAAATATCAAATGAAACAATACGAAAACATATATTTTGCAGGGCAAATAACAGGAGTAGAAGGCTATGTTGAATCAATTAGTTCAGGAATGGTATCAGCCTTAAATGCTATAGAACAATTTAAACAAACAAAAGAAAATATTATCTTTCCAAAAGAAACGATGATAGGAGCATTATCACATTATATAGTAGAAAATAAAGAAAATTTCCAACCAATGAATGCAAATTTTGGAATACTTCCTATATTAGAAGAAAAGATAAAAGATAAAAAAGTAAAATACGGAAAACTAGCGGATAGAGCGATAGTAGAATTAAAGGATAAATTTGGTGACAAAATTATGTAAAATAAAAACGAAAAATATTGAAATTCATAATATTAAGATTGTATTACAATTACATAAAATGCTTGAAAATTATGTCATTTTATGGTAAAATAATAAATAGATAATGAAATTTTTGGAGGGTAATATTATGGATAAAAATATTTCAAATGAAAAAAAGCCTTTAAGACTAAAAGTAAAAACATTTGTAGATTTAAGAAGGTTCACTAGTAAACAATTACATAAAATAGTAGAAAATTTTAGAACAAAAAATAGAGCATATGAAGCAAAATACAAAGAAATGTCAGCACTAGACTATATGAAAGTAGTAAAAAGAAATGAATTGTTAGCATATAAAGTAAGAAGTAGCTTAGTAAATTTATCAGATAAACAAACAGAGAAAAACAGAATAAAACTTCAAGAAAGATGGGAGGGAGGTAAAGCCCGTCTAAAGTATGAACTTGATAAAGGAGAAATTACAGAAAAACAATATAAAAACCAAAAGGACCAATTAATATATAAGACATCTAAAGCAATGTATGCTAAAGATATGGTAAAAGACCAAGAAAAACCACAAAACCCAAGAACAAAAAGAATTATTACAAATGTTAAAAATGGAGCAAAGGCAGTCGTAAAAGGAATAGCAACAGGAGCTAGTATGGTAGCAGGAATAGTAGCAATACCATTTGTTATGGCATATAAAGGAGTAAAGGCAGTAGGAACAAAAGCATTAGCAATTGGTAGAGGTGGAAAAGTAGCAGCTATAACAGCAGGAAAAGTAGTAGGTAATACTGCAAAAAGTGTAGCAGAAAATGTAAAAAATCAAGTAGGACCAATAGCACAAGAAGTAAAAGAAACAGAAAATGCAAAAAGAAATATGAAAGTTGCAGAAAAATCAAAAGAATTAGATGATGCAGCTACATTATCAGCTAAAAGAGAAATATTTGATAATAGTAGTAAGCAAACACAAAGTGCAATAAGAGTAAACGATTGGAAAGTAGCATTAAGAGAAGACAAAAAATTCTATGCAAAACAACAAACACAAGAAATGACATTAGAAGATTCAGAAAAGCAATCAAGAGAAGCACAAAGAAGAGAAAACTTACATATGGATAAAGAAGAACAACCAATAAACCATAAAGAAGCAATTGAAAAAGTAGATGGAGAAGTATTAACTCAAGAAGAAGTAAAAAAAGTCTACGGAGACCAAGAAAAATAAACAAAATGTATTGACATATAGTTATAAAAATGATAAAATATAACCGTTATTGTAAAATGCCATTAAATGGTATTTCCGTAACGGTTTTTTATTGTAAAATAATATACAATAAACAAAAAAATCAAGGAGGTGAAATTTAAGTGCCAACAATTAACCAATTAGTAAGAAAAGGAAGACATACTGCAAAAACAAAATCTACATCACCAGCTCTTCAACATGGTTACAATACTATGAAAAAGAAAGTAACAGATAGAAGAAGCCCACAAAAAAGAGGTGTATGTACAGTTGTTAAAACAGTAACACCTAAGAAACCAAACTCAGCTTTAAGAAAAGTAGCCAGAGTTAGACTTTCAAACGGTTATGAAGTAACTTCTTATATTCCAGGAATCGGACACAACCTACAAGAGCACAGTGTTGTTCTTATAAGAGGTGGAAGGGTAAAAGACTTACCAGGTGTTCGTTACCACATAATAAGAGGAACATTAGATACAGCAGGCGTTAAAGATAGAATGCAAGCTAGATCTAAATATGGAGCAAAAAAACCTAAAAAATAAAATTTAGGTTAGTGCATATAAGAAATTACAAATTTAAGGTACTTAAATTGTAAATAGATTATACGCACTATACTAGAGAAATTCGAGAAGAAAATTAGTATTGAATTTCTAAAGAGTACCGTAGATACAATAAATAGTATCTAAAATTGAAAAGGAGGGAAGAATAGTGCCAAGAAGAGGATATATAGCAAAAAGAGATGTAATAGCAGATCCAATGTACAATAGCAAACTTGTTACAAAATTAATAAACAATGTTATGCTAGACGGTAAAAAAACAGTTGCACAAAAAATAGTTTATGATGCATTTGATATCATAAAAGAAAAAGAACAAAGAGATGCTTTAGAAGTATTTGAAGAAGCACTTAACAATGTAATGCCAGTTCTTGAAGTAAAAGCAAGAAGAGTTGGTGGTGCAACATACCAAGTACCATTAGAAATAAGACCAGAAAGAAGACAAACTTTAGGTTTAAGATGGCTAGTTACATATGCTAGAAATAGACATGAAAAAACAATGGCTGAAAAATTAGCCGGAGAAATAACAGACGCTTTAGCTGGAAACGGTGGAGCATTCAAGAAGAAAGAAGACATGCACAGAATGGCAGAAGCAAACAAAGCTTTCGCACATTACAAGTGGTAAAATGGAAGTTGGAAGTTGGAAGTTGGAAGTTGGAAACTTGGGTAATTTCTTTGTAGAACTTATTTTAAAGTTTCAACCTCTAACAACTAACCTCTAACCTCCTAAATAAAATATAAAACAAAGAGATAGGAAGTTAAATTGAAGTTAAGAGAAAAAATGGATAAGAAGTTTCTTCGAAGAAATTCTCAAAATCCAAACTCCAACCTCCAACTTCCAACATCTTAATTAAAAAGGAGGAAAAAGCAAAAATGGCTGGAAGAGAGTTTCCTTTAGAGAGAACAAGAAACATAGGAATCATGGCCCATATAGATGCTGGAAAAACTACTACTACAGAAAGAATTCTATTCTATACAGGTAGAACTCATAAAATAGGAGAAGTTCACGAAGGTGCAGCAACAATGGACTGGATGGTTCAAGAACAAGAAAGAGGTATAACAATTACTTCAGCTGCAACAACATGTAAATGGATGGATAACAGAATAAACATCATAGATACTCCAGGACACGTTGACTTCACAGTAGAAGTTGAAAGATCTTTAAGAGTATTAGATGGTTCTGTACTAGTTCTAGCAGCAAGAAGTGGTGTACAACCACAATCAGAAACAGTTTGGAGACAAGCTGATAAATACAGAGTACCAAGAATGGCATATGTAAATAAAATGGATATGACAGGTGCAGATTTCTACGGATGCGTTGAGCAAATGAAAGAAAGATTAAATGCAAATGCAGTTCCAATTGAATTGCCAATAGGTGCTGAAGACAATTTCCAAGGAATTGTTGACTTAGTAAAAATGAGAGCTTTCATTCATAAAGATGATTTAGGAAAAGAAATTGAAGAAACAGACATTCCTGAAGATTTAAAAGAAAAAGCAGAAAGCTACAGAGCTGCGATGGTAGAAGCAGCAGCAGAACAAGATGATGAATTAATGATGAAATACTTAGACGAAGGTGAATTAACTGAAGACGAAATAAGAGCAGGTCTAAGAAAAGGAACAATAGATAACACAATAGTTCCAGTAACATGTGGTTCATCATACAAAAACAAAGGTGTACAAGAATTACTAGATGCAATAGTATACTATATGCCATCACCACTTGATATACCAAATATTAAAGGTGTAGATGAAGCTGGTAATGAAGTAGAAAGAGTAACATCTGATTCAGAACCATTCTCAGCATTAGCATTCAAAATAGCAACAGACCCATTTGTTGGAAAACTTTGTTTCTTCAGAGTATATTCAGGAACATTAGAATCTGGATCTACAATATTAAATGCAAACAAAGGTAAGAAAGATAGAATGGGAAGAATTCTATTAATGCATGCTAACCACAGAGAAGATATAGATAAAGTATATGCAGGAGATATAGCTGCAGCAGTTGGACTAAAAGAAGTATCTACAGGAGATACACTTTGTGACCCAGCTCATCCAGTTATATTAGAATCAATGGAATTCCCAGAGCCAGTTATTGATATAGCTATAGAGCCAAAAGATAAAGCAAACAGTGAAAAAATGAGTATAGCTTTAGCAAAACTAGCAGAAGAAGATCCAACATTCAAAACACATACAGACCATGAAACAGGTCAAACAATAATCGCTGGTATGGGTGAACTTCACCTAGATATCATCGTAGACAGATTAAAGAGAGAATTTAAAGTTGAATGTA
>CAPNDH010000048.1 GCA_948664205.1 uncultured Clostridia bacterium
AAAGCAAAATTTGAAAGAACAAAACCACACGTTAACATTGGTACAATCGGACACGTTGACCATGGTAAAACAACAACAACAGCAGCTATTACAAAATATTTATCATTATTAGGAAAAGCTAAATTTGAAGCTTACGATCAAATCGATGGAGCTCCAGAAGAAAAAGCAAGAGGAATCACAATAAACACAGCACACGTTGAATATGAAACAGATAACAGACATTATGCACACGTTGACTGCCCAGGACATGCTGACTATGTTAAAAACATGATTACTGGTGCTGCTCAAATGGATGGTGCAGTATTAGTTGTTTCAGCAGCAGATGGTCCAATGCCTCAAACAAGAGAGCACATCTTACTTGCTAGACAAGTTGGTGTTAAATACATCGTTGTATACTTAAATAAATGTGATATGGTTGATGACCCAGAATTATTAGAATTAGTTGAAATGGAAGTTAGAGACTTATTATCAGAATATGGCTTCCCAGGAGATGATATTCCAGTAATAAAAGGATCTTCATTACAAGTATTAGAAAGTTCATCAACAAATCCAGATGATGAAGTATATGCTCCAATGAAAGAATTAATGGATGCAGTTGATAGCTACATCCCAACACCAGAAAGACCAGTTGACCAACCATTCTTAATGCCAGTTGAAGACGTATTCACAATTACAGGACGTGGAACAGTTGCAACAGGTAGAGTAGAAAGAGGAGAAGTTAAATTACAAGACGAAGTTGAAATCATCGGTTTAACAGCTGAAAGAAGAAAAACAGTTGTAACAGGTGTTGAAATGTTCAGAAAATTATTAGATCAAGCTGAAGCTGGAGATAACATTGGTGTTCTATTAAGAGGTATTGATAGAAAAGACATCGAAAGAGGTCAAGTTCTATGTAAACCAGGAACAATCAATCCACATACAAAATTCACTTCTGAAGTTTATGTATTAACTAAAGAAGAAGGTGGAAGACATACACCATTCTTTAATGGATACAGACCACAATTCTATTTCAGAACAACAGATGTTACAGGTGTTATTGAATTAGCAGCTGGAACAGAAATGGTTATGCCAGGAGATAATATTTCAATGACAATCGAATTAATTACACCAATCGCTATTGAAAAAGGACTAAGATTCGCTATCCGTGAAGGTGGTAGAACAGTTGGTTCAGGTGTAGTTGCTGAAATAATTGAATAATATATAATATAGAGAAGAGCTTTAGAGCTTTTCTCTATTTTTTAGTATAAAACTATTGCTTTTTTGTTAAAACAATAATAAAATAACTATATTGTAAATAAAATGTATAAAGCTAATTTAAAGGAGTGACAGATATGAAAATAATATTTGATGCCATGGGTGGAGATAATGGACCAGATGCAAATATAAAAGCCGCAGTGAATGTAATAAATAAAATAAAATCAGAAATAATATTGGTTGGAAAAGAAGAAATTATAAGAAGCAAAGTAAAAGAATTTTATGGAAAAGACTTGGAACAAATTTCAGTTAGATTAAAAATCAAGAATGCAACTGAGACTATAGAGATGGAAGATCAACCAACTGTAGCAATAAAACACAAAAAAGATTCATCTATGGTAGTTGGATTTAATATGTTAAAGCAAGATGAAGGAGATGTATTTATATCTGCTGGAAATTCAGGAGCACTTCTAGCTGGAGCAACATTGTTAGTGGGGAGAATAAAAGGTATAGATAGACCAGCATTAGCAGGAATTTTGCCATCATATAAAAGTAAGTTCTTATTAATGGACTGTGGAGCTAATACTAATTGCAAGCCTATAAATTTATTACAATTTGCACAAATGTCAACGATTTATTTAAAGAATACTTTTGGAATTGAAAAGCCTAAAGTCGGACTTTTGAATATAGGAACAGAGGAAACAAAAGGAAATGAACTTGTAAAAGAAAGTTATCAATTGTTAAAAGATAAAGGAGAAGAACTAGGAATAAACTTTGTTGGAAATGTAGAAGGAAGAGATGCATTTTCTGGTGAAATAGATGCAATCGTAACAGATGGATTTACAGGAAACGTATTTTTAAAAACAACAGAAGGAGTAGGAAAGTTTGTTAAAAGGACATTAAAAGAAAGCCTATTAAAAAATATAATTTCTAAATTAGCTGCTGTACCATCATTACCTGCTATAAATAACTTTTCTAAAAAAATGGATTATAAAGTTTATGGTGGAGGACTATTTTTAGGTGTCAAAAAACCAGTTGTTAAAGCACATGGTAGTAGTGATGCAAAATTATTTGAATATACAATAATTCAAGCTGAAAAATTTGTTGAAAATAAGGCAGTAGATAAAATGATAGAAGCTTTTGATAAATAGTAGATATAGATTATATATTAAAATTCTATAAATAGTATAATGATATAAAAAGCGTGAAGTATTAAGAATATAAATGAATTTAATAGTATAACTGAACAGGTAGTATAAAATAAAAATAATTAGTAAATATACTTGACAAATATAATAACATATAATATAAAGATATTATAAAAAGGATAATAATTAAGACAAAAACTTGAGAGGGGGTGAACTCGAGATTATGAGTTCAGAAGAAATTTTAGAAAAAATAAAAGCTATAATTGTTGAGCAATTAGGTGTAACAGACACATCTGTAACAATGGAAGCATCATTTATAGATGATTTAGGAGCTGATTCTCTAGATATAGTTGAATTAGTTATGGCTATAGAAGAAGAATTTGATATAGAAATTCCAGATAGCGATGCTGAAAAAGTTGTAACAGTAGGAGATGTAGTTGAATACATAAAAGAAAATGTTTAATAAGTAATTGTAAAGAACTTATAATTAAGCAATTAAATTGTTTAATTATAAGTTTTTTTGTTAAAAATATAAAAATGTTATTAGTGTTTGTTCTCATTGTAAAGAGTAGTGAAAGCAGAAAATTTATGTCAAATTGTGACTAGTAAATGTAGTCACTTTTATTGATTTTTACAATATTTAAGTATATCATATAAAATGAAAGTATTTAGATAAATCAAATTTGTGTACATTAAAAAATAAAATATTATAAATTTTTCAAAAATGCTCGTTCAATCTAAATTTCAAAAAAAGTCGAAATAAATTATTTACAAGTAACTTATTTATAGGTATAATAAATGCATAAATATAAGTATGATAAAAAGCTAAATGGAAAAAATATACATAGGAGGAAATATGGAGAGAATAAATAAAAAAGAAAAAGGAATAACAATAATATCATTAGTAATAACAATAATAATACTTTTGATATTAGCAGGGATATCAATAGCTAGTATAACAGGAAATGATGGACTTATAGCTAAAGCGAAGAGAGCAAGAGATAATAGTATAGAAGCAGAAGAAAATGAAAACAGAATATTAAATGAGTTAGAAAGATATATAGATGGGGAAGAGCCAAATACAGATAATGGAGGACCCAATTCTGGCGAAGGAACTACTACTCCAGATGATGATACAGTAAAAATAAGTAGAGAAGAATTTGAAGCATTAAGTTCAAAGGTAGATGGGCTTAATGAAAAAGTAAAAACATTAGAAGCTGGAATGAAAACATTAACAACATGGGAATCAGTAGATATTAATATATCTTTGCCTACTGAAAGTTGGAAGAGTAATTCGCAAATTGTACCAGAGTTAGTAGGGGCAAAAAGTATAGCAGTATTAGAATCAAAAGCTAGTAATTTATGCTATATTGATTTTATACCAGGTAGAGCTGCTTCAGTTTTTTTTGGAAATGGCATTGCAGATGCATATAATTATGCATCATATATTAATTTTGATAGCTATACAGGAAAGATAGAAGTTACTACTCAACGTGTTGGAAGTGCTGTTCTTGAATATCCAGATGTATATCTACCA
The DNA here is from genome assembly GCA_948664205.1 of uncultured Clostridia bacterium. Lineage (GTDB taxonomy): Bacteria > Bacillota > Clostridia > TANB77 > CAG-508 > UMGS1663. The sequence continues at coordinate 3,880 of CAPNDH010000048.1, forward strand.
GTATTTACTAAAGTTTATTATAAAAAATAGAATATAAATAGGGGGCAAAAAAGTATTTATTTTTTACACCCCTATCTTCTATTCTAGATTAAAGTATTTTCAACTATAAGAGGAAAATTTTTAATAAAATATAATAAATATGAATATGCAGATTGTTTACTTATTTTAGAAACATTAATAATTTTAATATTTGCGATATTAGAATCCTTACATAAGACTTTAAGCTCTCCAATTTCTAAATCACTATCTAAGGGAGCTTCAAAATTATTTTGACAATCAATAGAAATATTAATAGAATCTATTAAATCTTTTCTTATGGGAAGATAAGAAAATTGTATATTATCTAATGCTATATTCATATTTTGTGAGATTCCCTTATTTACTATAAAAGTATCTAAATTTTTATTTTTCCAGTCATTAAATTCATTTTCTATTAGTTCTTTAATATTTATAAGCTTAAAATTGTCAAAAATGTAATTGATTAATTTTATACTATCAGATGTTCTGAAATTTTTAGTATCTGCCCCTAATACAACACAAATAATGTCAATGTTATTTCGTTTGCAAGCACTTACTAAACATCTATTAGCTCCATTAGTAAAACCAGTTTTTACTCCATATATACCATCTAGACTTCCTAACAATTCATTTGTATTAGATAAAGTTTTAGGATAATTATTTATAGTAATAGTATAAGTCTTTGTTCCAACGATTTCTGCGAATGTGTTATTATTTAAAGCGTAATTAGATAGAATTGCAAGCTCATATGCAGTTGTATAGTGACTTTCTGCATCTAAACCATGAGGAGTTTCAAAATGAGTATTAAAAAGATTTAAATCAGTAGCTTTTTTATTCATTAATTCAGCAAACCCTTGAATAGAACCACCAGCATGTTCTGCAAGTGCTACAGCAGCGTCATTACCTGAACACAACATTAAACCATAGAGTAAGTTTCTAACTGTTATTTTATCTCCAGTTTTTAGACCTAACCTTGAACCACCAGTTGCAGCAGCTTTTTTTGATATTTCTACTGCTTCATCTAAATTGCAATTTTCTATAACTATTGTTGCTGTCATAATTTTTGTCGTTGATGCCATCTTCCTTACAGTGCTTTCGTTTTTTCCATATAAAATTGTATTAGTATTTCTATCTATTACTACACATGAACGTGAATTAGTTTCTGGAATTTTAATTGCAGAATTAGAAATATTAGTTGAGGTTATGTAGGCATTTACATCAACTATTTCATCATTTTCGATATCGTCACATAATGATGTGGATGTTAGTAGTATTGTAATAAATAAAAATAAAGTTATTAAAATTAAAAAATTTTTTTTCATGTTACACCTCTTATATAATAATATAGGAAAATGTTAATTTTATTCTATAATATAGTAATAAATTTATGAAATTACATAAAGTGTTGATTTTGTAATAAAAATGTAATATAATTATAATATGAGTGAAATATTTTAATGCTTTATGTGAAATGTACTTCCGTAAGGATAATAAGTACATAAAATTAAATGAATAAAAATGGAAGAAAACCATATTGACTTCAATAGATTCATGCAATAAAATATAATTAGTAGTATTTATAAAAGGAGAAGATTTTATAATGAATAATAAAAAAATAATGTTATCAATTGTAAGTAGTATAATATTAATTATACTTATGATAGTTCCAAATGTGGTAAATGCTGTTGAAGGGACAATTGAGGGGGTACTTATAACTCCATTGAATTTTGGAATAATTGAATATAGAGATGGAACTGTACCAGCAAATATGGCATATGCAATAAAGGACCCATATGCAGGTGGACACAAAATATGGCAAATAGTAAAATATGAGAATGAATCAAACTATACACCTGGTGATTATTATTGTGTAAGAGCAGAAGTAGGATTTAGTGATACATCAAAGTCAGGAGTATATACTAATGCATATGACTTGGTAAAAGAAAAGGGTATTATTGCATCATTGGAAAATCCAGTATTACAAAGTATAGTAAATAATGAATACTATAATAACTTAATAGCATTATTTGATTTATTATATCTAAAAGATACATCAACACTGGATGAAAGAACTGAATTATTAAGAGCAGCAGGAATAGATGAAAGTAAATTACCTGAAAGTGCACGTTTAACAGACAGTGATATAGAGGCAGTACAACAGGCTGCAGTTTGGTATTATACAGAACATGGAAATACAGTATATGATAATTATGATAGTGTTTTTACAAGTGGAGGAGAATTAACAAAAACATCATGGTTAACTTATAATACTAAAAATGGTGGAGGATATACAAGTCTAAGTGATTATAATTTAGGCACTAAAGATGGAAAAAATAGACAAGAATCAGCAGTATGGTTATATAATTATTTAATATATACAGCAAATAATAATGCATCTGCTTATGGAGAGGATGGAACTGCAACTCCAAGAACAAGAATTACATTATATGCTAATAATACAGTCCAAAATACTCAACCACTTGTATTATTAGAAAGAATACCAGAAGAAAATAAAATTTTTGATTTAGCATTAAGAAAGTATATAACAAAAATTGAAGGACAAAATGTTACACAAACAAGAAATCCAGATATAGATGAAAGTTCATTAGAAGAAGAAACAACAGCTACATATAAACATAGAAAAGATCCAGTTTCAGTAAAAAAAGGAAATACAGTTACATATAACTTAACAATATATAATGAGGGAAATGTAGCAGGAAGAGCAACAAAAATAGTAGACCAATTACCAACAGGATTAAAAATAAAAACAACAGGGACAGTAACATCAACAAAGGGAAATGTATATTCAATAGATGAAAATAAAGAGACAAATACAATAACATTAAATACAAATGGAACTACAAATTTAAATGCATATACAGTGGGATCATTAGATTCAGATACAATATCAATAGAATGTGTAGTTATGGCTGAACCAGATAAACAAAATGATAAAATATTAACAAACATAGCATGGATACAAGAACAAGTGGATGAAACAGGAAAGTTAACAGATAGAGATTCTGTTCCATCAATACCAGAAAATCATCCAAATAAAGATGAATTAGTAACAACAGATAATGGATATACAGGAAAAAATACAGAAACAAATTTAGCAGACGTAAACCATTATTATGAAGGGCAAGAAGATGATGATGATTTTGAAAAAATAAAACTAGAACCAGAGAAAAAACAAGGAAAATACAGTATAGTACTAGTAAAAGAAGACAAAAATGGAGAAGACTTAAAAAGCACAGCAACATTTGAAGTAGATGGACAAAGAAAAGAAGTAACAGGAAGACTAGAAATAGTAAAAGATGCAGAAATAACAGAAGAAAACTTAGGAATAGCAGATATATACAGAATAAAAGAAATAATACCACCAGATGAATATTGCAAATTTGATGGAACAATAACAGTAAAAGTAACAAAAAAAGAAGAAAACGGAGAATATAAAGCAGAAAAAGTAACATATACAGTAACAGATGAAACAGGAGACATAACAGAAAAGACAAAAGAAACAGTAAAAGTATACTTAAATGAAAACGGAAACATATATGTAGAAGTAAAGAACTATCAATTTGACTTAAAGCTAATAAAAAGAATAGTAGAGGTAAACGGAGAAAAAGTACCAGAAAGACTATTAGGAGTAGATGTAAGCAAATTAGCAACAGGAACAGAAACAACAGCAACATATAAAATGAACAAAAATCCAGTATATGTAAAAAAAGGAGACATAGTAAAATACACAATAAGAGTATATAACGAAGGAGACATAGCAGGATATGCATCAGAAATAACAGAAAACATACCAGAAGGATTAGAATTTATATGGTCAGAAAAAACAGAAGAAGAACTAGAAGCAGACAAAACAATAACAAAAGAAGAGAAAGAAGCAATAAAATATAACCAAGGAATATGGGATTTCAAGACAATAAACAAAGAAACAAACAAAGTAGAAGAAGTAACAACAGACTATTTAGCAAAATATAGAAAAGACGCTAATGGAAATGCAATCACAACAGTAGAACATACAGAAAATCTAATAAAAGCATTTGATGCAGAAAAAGGATATGTAGATGGAGAAGAAAAAAATCCAGACTATAAAGAAATATCAGTATATATGAAAGTAATAGCAGAAAATGCAACAGGAAAAATAATAAGAAATGAAGCAGCAATAACAGAAGACACAGATAGTGAAGGAAATCCAGTAGAAGACAGAGATTCTGACACAGAAGAATGGAAAAAAGAAAATTCAGACAAATACTACAATGAAGACAAATGGCCAGTATATAAAGAAGATGATGAAGACTATGATAATATAACACTAAAATCATTTGACTTAGCACTAAGAAAATTCATAACAGGAGTAGACGAAAAAGAAGTAACAACAAGAATACCAGAAATAAAATACAATAAAGAAAACAACCAAATAACATATGAACACACAAAAGAACCAGTAGAAGTAGTAACAGGAAATATAGTAACATATACAATAAGAGTATATAATGAAGGCGAAGTAGACGGATATGCAAGTAGAATAACAGACGATATACCAGATGGACTAGAATACTTACCAGAAAATGAGCTAAACAAAGAATATAGATGGGTAATGTATGATGAAAAAGGAGAAGAGACAACAGAAGTAGGAAAAGCTGTAAAAATAACAACAGACTATTTATCAAAAGAGCAAGGAGAAGAAAGAGTAAAGAAAGAAGAAAATGCAGAAGGAAAAGAAAACCCAGCATTATTAACAGCATTTGATAAAGAAAAAGGAATAACAGAAGGAAACCCAGACTATGCAGACGTAAAAATAGCATTCAAAGTAATAGAACCAAATGGATCAAGTAAAATATTAGTAAACTCAGCACAAATATCAGAAGACACAGATAGTGAAGGAAACCCAATAGACGACAAAGACTCAATACCAGATAAATGGAATGAAGGAGAAGATGACCAAGATAAAGAATATGTAAAACTAACATATTTTGACTTAGCATTAAGAAAATGGGTAACCCATGCAATAGTAGTAGAAAACGGAAAAGAAACAATAACACAAACAGGACATAAACCAGAAGATGACCCAGAGCAAGTAGTAAAAGTAGAATTAAACAGAAAGAAACTATCAAAAATAGAAGTAAAATTCAAATACTCAATAAGAATAACAAATGAAGGAGACATAGCAGGATATGCAAAAGAAATAACAGACTATGTACCAGAAGGGTTAAAATTTGTAGAAGCAGACAATCCAGATTGGAAAGATGAAGGAAACAATGTAATATCAACAAGAAAACTAGAGAACAAACTATTACAACCAGGAGAAAGTGCAGATGTAGAAGTAACATTAACATGGATAAAAGGAACAAACAATTTAGGATTGAAAACAAATATAGCAGAAATATCAGAAGACTATAATGATAAGAAAGTACCAGATAGAGATTCAACACCAGATAATAAAAAGTCAGGGGAAGATGATATAGATGATGCACCAGTATTATTATCAGTATCAACAGGAGGGGCAAGGATATATTATGCATTAGGATTTACAGTTTTAATTACAGTTGCAGGAGGAATAGTGCTAATTAAGAAGTTTTTAATATAATAGGAAAGAAAAAAGTATAGAGGTGAATATGAAATTTCTATACTTTTTTCTAATT
>CAPNDH010000049.1 GCA_948664205.1 uncultured Clostridia bacterium
TAAATTTTTAAGTGCAAGTTCTCCTTGTATTCCAAATATTTTTCTTATTATTTTGGGCGTTCTTAGTTTTCTTGGTTTTACTTTTATATCTGTAGTTTGCCTAATTGCTTCTATAGGGCTTATTTTACTTGCTCTTTTTGCTGGTATTATTACTGATAGATATATTGTAAAAGCTATTAATATTGCTGCTATTAGTATTGATGGCCAAGATATTGTAAGTTTGAAGCCCCAGTTTGTATCTGCTAACATTGGTTTTAGTAAATTATCTACAAATTTTAATGTAATTCCTATTCCTGCTATTCCTGATAATATTCCTACTGGTATTCCTATACTTCCTAAAACTACTGCTTCATATACAACACTTCTTTTTATTTGTTTTTTAGTTGCTCCTATTGATGATAACATTCCGAATTGCTTTTTTCTTTCTGATACTGATATTGCAAAACTATTGTAAATAACTAATACTGAACCTACTATTATAACTGTTATTAATATTGCACAAATGCTATATAATGTTGTATTAAATTCTGCTTTATGGCTTACTCCTTTATATGCTAGTACATATGTGTTATAGTCAGTTTTGTGAGTATTTTCAGTACTTAGATTTTGACAAATTTCTTCTGTATTTTTATATACATCTTTTGCTTTTTTATTTATTATTCCTATATCTACTAAATTTGATGTTATTTTTTCTTCATTTTCTAGAAGAGTTATTCCTGAGGTATAATGGTCTGTATAACTTTCAAATACTGGTCTGTACATTTTCCCGCATACTGTAAATGTTCGTTTTTCACTTTCTATAAATTCTTCTGTTTTACTTTTGATTTGTGATAGTAGTTCATATCCTTCGTCCATTCTTTTTCCTAAAGTGAAGGTTACTTTCTCTCCTATTTGGGGTTCATTTTCTTTTCCATCAAAAAACGTAGAACTTAATACTATTTCATTTTCATTTTCTGGCATTCTTCCTTCTAGTACTTCGCCATTCATTTTTGTTAGTGCATCTTTGCTATATTTATATAACATTATAAATTCATCATCTGAATACTCATTTTTTGCTATTGATAGTGGCTCCATTATTAATATTTCTTTTAATTTTGGATTTTTCTTTATTTCTTGTAATTCATCTAAATTTACATTTTCTATTATGGCTTCCCATTCTCCACTTTGTGATATTTCTACATCTAGCATAAACCTTTGAAAAGTTACAGCAAGTGTTGTTACTGCACTAATCATTGCTCCTGATAAAATTATTCCTATTAGAGTTACTAGGCTTCTTTTTCTATTTAGCTTTAAGTATTTTTTTGTTATTTCATTTAATATTTTCAAAGTTCTTACCCCCTATTCTCTCGTACTTTTCCGTCTTCTACCCATATTATTCTATCTGCTTCTTTAGCAATGTTCATGTCATGGGTAATCATTATTAGGGTTTGATTGTATTGTTTGTTTGATTCTTTTAATAGGTCTAGTATTTCTCTTGAATTTTTACTATCTAAGTTTCCTGTTGGCTCATCTGCTAATATTATTGAAGGGTGTGTAATTAGGCTTCTTCCTATTGATACACGTTGTTGTTGTCCTCCTGATAATTGGTTTGGTAAGTGCTTTCTTCTTGCATTTAGACCTAGAATTTTTAGGATTTCTTCTAAGTCCTTTTTATCTACTTGTTTTTTATCTAATAAAACTGGAAGCGTTATATTTTCTTCTACATTTAGTACTGGTATTAAGTTATAAAATTGATATATTAAACCTATTTCCCTTCTTCTAAATATTGCTAGTTCATCTGTTTTTAGAGAATTTATATCTGTTCCATTTATATATACTTTTCCAGAAGTTGGTCTATCTACACCTCCTAGCATATGTAGCATTGTTGATTTTCCGTGAGCCTGATGGTCCTACTATTGCAACAAATTCACCTTTTTCTATTGAGAAGGAAACATCATCTAAGGCTTTTACACATGTATCTCCTTTTCCATAATATTTTTTTAAGTTTTCTACTCTTACTATTTCCATTTACTTTCCCTCTTTCATTTAATTTTCTGTTTTTATTATATAGCAATTTATTTGTTTTTTAAGAGGTTTAAGAATTTATTAATAATGTTTAGTAATTCTTAAGAAAATTAATTAGTAAAACAAAAATAGGTTAAGAATATTGCTTTCTAACCTACTCTTTACTCTCTATTTAAAGGGTTGTCCCTTTTTGTACAAATTGTCCCAATTAGGGACTGTCCCTTTTTGGGACAATTTAAATTATTTTACCCCCACCAAGGACTATATCTCCTATATAAAACACTGCTGATTGCCCTGGGGTTATTGCTCTTTGTGGTTCGTCAAATATTACTTTAATTTTGTCTCCATCTTTTGATATTTTTGCTTTTGCTTGTTTTGCTGAATATCTTGTTTTAACTTCTACTTGCATTTCTTGTTTTATTTCATCTACTAATAGCAAGTTTATATCTGTTACTAGTATTTCTTTTTTATATAATTCTTTCTCTTCTCCTACTATTACTTCATTTTTTTCTTTATTAAAACCTAATACAAAAAGTGGTACTGCATTTGAAATTCCTAAGCCTTTTCTTTGGCCTATTGTGTAGTTGTATAACCCTGTATGTTTTCCTAGAACTTCTCCTTTTTGGTTTACTATACTTCCTTCTTTTGGTTTTATTTCCGAATTATTTTCTAAAAACTTTTTATAGTTTCCATCTGGTACAAAACAGATATCTTCACTATCTGGCTTATTTGCTACTTTTAATTCTTTCTGTCTTGCTATTTGCCTTATTTGTTCTTTATTTTCAAAATCTGATAATGGAAATAATACATATTCAATCAAATCTTTTGGTATATTCCACAATACATAGCTTTGGTCTTTTTTACCTGCATTTGATTTTTTTAACACCCATCTTCTATATTCTTCACTATATTCTGTTTTAGCATAATGACCAGTTGCTATATATCTGCAACCTAATTGCTTTGCTTTTTCATACATAGCACCAAACTTCATGTATTTGTTACATTCTATACATGGATTTGGAGTTTTACAGTTTGCATAGCATTCTATAAAATCACCTATTACATATTTTCTAAATTCATCTTTATAATCGTAGGTAAAGTGTGGTACTCCTAATGAATTACATACATTTTTTGCATCTATATATGTATTTACATTACAACAACTACTTCCTGCAAATAGTTCTAGTGTTGTTCCTATTACTTCATATCCTTGCTCTTGTAGTAGAACTGCTGATACTGAACTATCTACTCCACCGCTCATACCTAATAGTACTTTTTTATTTTCCATTTTTTATTTCATTCCTTTAAACTTATCTACCCCAAAATAACCTGGTCCTTTTGGGGTATTCCTTAATTTTTATTTATAATTTCTTCAATTGTATGCCAAGCAAGTAATGCACATTTTACTCTTGCTGGCATATTTGATACATTTTTGAAAGCTATTGCATCTTCTAATTTTTTTAAGACTTCTTCGTCTTCTATTTCTCTTTTTATCATTCCTATAAATGTTTGTACGATTTCTTTTGCTTCTTCTAGATTTTTTCCTTTTAATGTATCTATCATTATTGATGTAGATGCTTGTGATATTGCACAACCGTGTCCTGAAAATGCCATGTCTTCTATTATATTGCCATTTAATTTTAATTCTAACGTAATTTCATCCCCACAATTTGGGTTATGTCCTATTTGTTCATAGTCTGCGTTTTCTAATTTTTTCTTGTTGTATGAGTTCATACTATGTTCCATTATTAACTCATTATACATTTCTTCTAAATTATCCATTTACTTCCCCTTTTATATATCATTATTAAATATTTTTACCCATCCTAGTTTAATAAAGTTTCTAATTTCAACATAACTCTGCACTTTTTCACTTGGCATTTTTAATAAGTATACTTTTTTATTTGAATTATTTATTATATTATTTGCTACAATAAAACTTAATTCTGCAAATGTTTCTGCTCCAATGTATCCTTCAATTCCATTTTTATCTTCATTTAATACAAATAAGATATCTGTTTCTACTAGTGAACTATAAAATTCTCTGTATACTTTTTCATATACATTTACATCGTCTTGATTAATTTTTTCAGGATAATTTATTACACTATATCCTTTTCTTTCAAAATGTTCTCTCCAATAGTTTATTTCATCTTGAAATTTCGCACTTGAAGCAATTACAATTTTTTTCATATGTTCCTCCATTTATATAAATATTATTTATTTTTACCTATATATTTTTTAAACATTTCATAAGCTTTATTTAATCCTTCAACTAGTTTATCTACATCTTCCTTTGTATTATAAAAATAAAAGCTTGCTCTACATGTTGAATCTATTCCTAAAAATCTCATTAGTGGCTGTGCACAGTGGTTTCCTGAGCGAATGCATATTCCTTTGCTATCTAGTATACTAGCTACATCATGTGGATGTATTCCTTTTATATTGAAAGATATTACTCCTGAATGATTGTTACTGTTTGGTGTCATGTATAGCTCTAAATAATCTAGTTTTGATAGCTCTTGTTTTGCATATTCTACTATTTCTTTCTCTATTTTTTGTATATTATCATATCCTATATTTTCTATATAGTCTATTGCTGTTCCTAAACCTACTACCGCTTCTACGTTTTGTGTTCCTGCTTCGAATTTGTTTGGTAGTGGTGCAAAAGTTGTTTCTTGCTCATATACATATTCTATCATATCTCCACCCATTAGGAAAGGTGTCATTTTGTTTAATAGTTCTTTTTTCCCATATAGAACTCCTATTCCAAGTGGTGCTAACATTTTATGTCCTGAGAATATTAAGAAATCACAGTTTAACTTTTCTACATCTATTTTCATATGTGGTATACTTTGTGATGCGTCAACTATTACTATTGCTCCTTTTTTATGGGCATATTTTATTATTTTTTCTATATTGTTTATCGTTCCTAGAACATTTGAAACATGTGTTATACCAACTATTTTTGTTTTGTCTGTTATTTTACTTTCTATTTCTTTATCTGAAATTTCGTAATTATTATTTATATACATATAGTTTAGTTTTGCACCTGTTTGCTTACATACTTTTTGCCATGGTACTAGGTTTGAATGATGTTCCATTATTGATATTACTATTTCATCATCTTTTTTTAAGTTTTCCAATCCATATGAATATGCTAATAAGTTTAAACTTTCTGTAGCATTTTTTGAAAATATTATTTCTTCTGGATGTTTTGCATTTATAAATTTCGCTATTTTTCTTCTAGTATTTTCGTAAACTTCCGTAGCTTCTATACTTAAAGAATATGCTCCTCTATGTGGATTGGCATTGTATTTTTCATAGAATTCTTCTACTGCTTTTATTACTTGTATTGGTTTTTGGGTTGTTGCTCCACTATCTAAGTATGTTATTTCTTTATTTTGTAATATTGGGAAGTCTTTTTTTATTTCTTCTATGTTCATATTATTTTTATAACCTTTCTTCGATTTCTTTTATTATTTGACATTTTAGGTCTTCGTTTGGAATAGTTTCTATTATTTTGTTAAATTTTGCTCTTACTATTAGCTTGTTTGCTTCTTTTTGTGTAAAACCTCTACTCATTATATAAAATAACTCTTTTTGTCCTATTTTTCCGTGTGCTTGTACTATGATTTCCTTCTACATCTTCTTCGGAACATAGTAGCATTGGCAATGCTTTTGATTTTGCTGTATTTGATAGCAAAGTACAAGCTTCTGTTTCATTTCCGTATTGCTTTTTTTGAACCTTTTTTGAAATCTATTGTCCCTTTGAAATTCTTTTTTGCTTTGTCTGTTAAGGCACCTTGTACCTCTATGTTTACTTTTGTTTTTTGACCTTTTAGATGTGTTATGTAGTTTAAGTCAAATTGTTGCTCTTCTTTTCCTAAATAAATTGTATTTATATTATTTTCTGAAGAATTTCCTATTAAATTTGAATAATAATTTGTTATACTGTTTTTTCCACCAAAGTCTATTATCCAATATGTTACTTTTGCATTTTCTTCTAGTGTATTTTGGATTGATAGGAAGTTGTTTGAGTTTGTATTCATTAAATTTACTATTATTATATTTATGTTAGAATTTGGTTTTGCTGTTACATTTATTATTCCGTTGTGATAGGCTTTTATATCTTCTACTAATTCATATTTTATTGTTATAGCACTTTGGGAATTCTCTTGGTTTTTTATTTCTATGTTTTCTACTAATTCAGTGTTTTGTTTATCAAATTTAAAGTCTATTTGTGCATTTTCGTTATTTTGTACTTGTATTTTTATTTTTTGATTTGAGTTTTCTTTTACTTGATTTTCTAATTTTTTTGATAAGCCATATATCAAATTATTTGTATTTATATTATTTGTATATTCTACACCTGTAATTGAAACATTTTTAAATTGACTTATGCTTTGTGGTAGTTCTATGTTTTCTAATTCTATATTATTTATATTGTAATTTCTTACAGTTCTTATTGGTGTTTCGTTTAATTTTAGGTTTGGCATGTTGGTTTTCCTTTCTATATTTGCATATTTATGTTAAATGTGTTATAATGATAGCGTAACAGTCAACAACTTATATTTGAAAGAGAGGTTTGCTTTATGAAGAAGAGTACTGCTGTGGCTATTGAATTTTTGATTTGTGTTATTGGATTAGTCTATATGGGATTTTCAATTTTAAACGTTGTATTCGTTACTGTAGCTTTTTTACTTTTCAGCGCTTGTACCATATTTGATGGTAAGTAAAAAACATAGCTCTTATAAGTTCTCATTACTGTCTCAGAAATTGAGGCAGTATTTTTTATATTATAATAAAGTACTATATTTAAAGTTATAGAGTAGCGCGAAATGAGTAATTTAACACGCAAAGGTGGCAAATCAATTTCCTTCTTTAGCCTATTGAGCCTTCTAGTTCTAGGTTTATTAGGTTGTTCATTTCCACAGCATATTCTATTGGAAGTTCTTTGGAGATTGGGTAGGCAAATCCTCTTACTATCATAGCTTTGGCGTCTTCTTCTGATAATCCTCTACTCATTAGGTAAAATATTGTTTTGTCACTTATTTTTCCTATTTTTGCTTCGTGTGAGAATTCTACGTCGTCTGTTCTTATGTCACTGGTTGGTATTGTGTCTGATATTGATTTGTCGTCTAGCATTAGTGATTCACATGATACTGATGATTTTGAGCCTTTGGCGTTTTCGTTTATACGTACTAGTGAACGGTAGGTACATTTTCCTCCGTTTTTTGATATTGATTTGGCATTTACTACACTTGATGTGTTTGGAGCATTGTGTACTACTTTGAAGCCATTATCTAGGTTTTGCCCTGCTCCTGCAAATGATATTCCTGTGAATTCTGTTTTTGCTCCTTCTCCATTTAGTATACTCATTGGGTATAACATTGATATTTTTGAGCCGAATGAGCCTGATACCCAGTCTATTTGTGCATTTTTTCCGCATATTGCTTTTTTTGTATTTAGGTTTAACATGTTTTTTGACCAGTTTTCTATTGTTGAGTATCTTAAATATGCGTTGTCTTTTACATATAGTTCTACGCATCCTGCGTGTAGGTTTACTTTGTTATATTTGGGTGCACTACATCCTTCTATAAAGTGAAGGCTTGCTCCTTCTTCTACTATTATTAGTGTGTGTTCAAATTGACCTGATTCTGGTGAGTTAAGCCTGAAATATGATTGAAGTGGTATATCTACGTGTACATTTTTTGGTACATATACAAATGAACCACCTGACCATACTGCACCATGAAGAGCTACAAATTTGTGGTCATGTACTGGCACACATTTCATAAAGTGTGCTTTTACTAACTCTGGGTATTCCCTTACTGCTGTTTCCATATCTGTGTATACTACACCTTGTTTTATTAAGTCCTCCTTCATACTGTGGTATACTACTTCTGAGTCGTATTGTGCACCCACTCCTGCTAGTGATGTTTTTTCAGCTTCTGGAATTCCTAGTTTATCAAATGTGCTTTTTATATCTTCTGGTACATCTTCCCAAGAATTATTTAGCTTTGATTTAGGTCTTACATAAGTTGCTATTTCGTCCATATTAAGTTCTGACAAATCTGGTCCCCAAGTTGGTAATTCTAGTTTATTGTAGACTTCTAGTGCTTTTAACCTAAACTCTTTCATCCACTCTGGGTCGTTTTTTTGTTTTGATATTTCTTCTATTATTTCTGGTGTTAAACCTTTTTTTATTTTGAATTCGTATTCGTCTTTGTTTTTTATATCATATATATTTCGGTTTATTTCATCTATGTTTGTTTTTGACATTTTTAATTCCTTTCCAAATTTGCATATTTATGTTAAATGTGTTATAATTGTAATGTAACAAGTTAATAACTTTATTTTGAAAGAGAGGTTTGCTTTATGAAAAAGTCCATTTCAATTTTTCTCATTATTGTAGGGCTTCTATTTTTTGCAGTAGGTCTTTTTACTGAAAATGTGATTTGCTTACGCATTTCATGTATATTGTTCGCTATTACTGCTGCATGTTCACTTATTAAGAAAAAATGATTAATCTCTTATTACTGCCTTAGAAATTAAGGCAGTATTTCTTTTTTATTTTTTATGCTAGCACTTGTTTGTTTCGATTATTTTTGTTTTGCAATTATTTTAATTTTCTATCTTGTTTCCGCGTTGGGGACAGTCCCTCTTGGGACATCTTCGATTACCCAAGGGGG
>CAPNDH010000050.1 GCA_948664205.1 uncultured Clostridia bacterium
TATACTATATTTATTTTGTTTTGACTACTTACCCACTCGATTTAGCGAAGAGCCAAAAAGTTATATTAATTTACATAAGAAGACAAAATAAAACAGCATTACAAAAATATTACAAAGATATTACAAAAATATAACATTTTCTATTGACTTTTTTTGCAAAATATTATATTCTATGTAAAAATAAAAACATAATAAAAAAGATGGGGGAATTACTTTGGCTATAGGTGATATTATTGTAGGTATTGACATCGGAACTTCTAAAGTAAGTTTAGTAGTAGGAGAAGTCAATAACTTTAATCAAATTGAAGTAATTTGCAATACCGAGTACAAATGTGATGGAATCAAAAAAACAAAAATAGTAGATGAAGATGAAGTAGCACTTTCAATTTCAAAAGCATTAGAAGAAGCTCAAACAGAAACAGAATTAAAAATAAATTCTGCATATGTAACAGTTCCAGGTAAATATATAACCATTGTACAAAACAGTATTGTAAAGGAAGCAAAAGATAAATACGCAGGAATATCAGTAAAAGACGTTTCATCTGGAATTATGCAAGTAAAGGATGTAGAAATACCAGAAGGAAAAGTTATGATAGATATTGTAACTGACAAATTCATATTAGAAGACGGAAAAATCGTCTCAGACCCAGTAGGAAATTTAAGCTCAAATTTCACATTAAATGCACAAGTTATACTAGCAGAAAAAGACTATATAAAACAGCTAACAAACATATTTAGAAAAGCAGGTTTAGAAGTAGATGGTTTTGTACCAGTAACACTTGCCGAAAGAAATTTAATGTTAGACAATAACGAACTAGCAGATAATGTAATGCTATTAGATATTGGAGCAGGAAATACAGAAATAGGTGTATTTGAATCAAATGGATTTGTTTATACAAATACAATTCCATTAGGAGGAAAAAATATAACATCAGATATATCATTAGTATTAAATATTTCAGAAGAAGAAGCAGAAAAACTAAAAAAACAATATGGACTAGCAATGAAATCATATATAGATAATGATAATGAAATTATACTAAACTCATATAAAGGAGATAGTAAAACAAAAGCAATAAGAAGTTCAGAGCTAATAGAAATTATTGAAGCAAGAATTGAAGAAATATTTGCACTAGTCAATAAAGATATATCTACACAAGGAATAAAACAAAAAATAAATAATGTAATAATAACAGGTCAAGGAATAGCAAATATAAATAAAAGCGATGTAGCTGGAAAAGTTATATTAAATATTCCAGTAAAAGTAGCAACAGGAAGGCTAATAAGTACAGCAAGACCAGATTACAGAACAGCATATGCACTAGTAAGGTATATAGCAGCAAGACCATTTGCAAAATCAGTATCAAGTAGTGTAGATTCAAACATAAAAGAAAATATTTTACAAACAATATTTGAAAGAATTAAAGAATTCTTTTATTCATAGAAGGAAGTTAGAAGTTGGAGATTGGAAGTTAGAAAGTTTCACATAAGCTTTTATACTAAAAATATCTAACATCTAATATTTAAAAGTTAATAAATTATTAAAGTGAAAAATAAAAAACAAGAAGTTAAAAGGTAAAGGTAAGAGTATAGGAATTACACAAAATCTTCGCAGAAATTACTAAAATCCAACCTCCAACCTCCAACTTCCAACTTCTAATAAAAAGGAGGAAATTATAATGTACGTAGATGGGGCAGAAGAAAATACAATGTTAGATGGAACAGCAACAATAAAAGTAATAGGTGTAGGGGGAGCAGGAAACAATGCTGTAAATAGAATGGTAGACTCTGGAATAAAAGGAGTAGAATTTATATCAGTAAATACAGATAGACAAGCACTATTATTATCAAAAGCAGGTTCTAAAATTCAAATAGGAGAAAAAATAACAAGAGGTTTAGGAGCAGGAGCAAACCCTGATATCGGAGCACAAGCAGCAGAAGAAAGCAAAGGAGAAATACAAGAAGCATTACGCGGAGCAGACATGGTATTTGTTACAGCCGGAATGGGTGGAGGAACAGGTACAGGTGCAGCACCAATAGTAGCAGCATGTGCAAAAGAAATGGGAATATTAACAATAGGTGTTGTTACAAAACCATTCACATTTGAAGGTAAAAAACGTTTATCACAAGCAGACCGTGGAGTAGAAAGCTTAAAAGGAAAAGTAGATACATTAGTAGTAATTCCAAACGATAAATTATTACAAATAATAGACAGAAAAACATCAATAGTAGAAGCCTTCAAAATGGCAGACGACGTATTAAGACAAGGTGTACAAGGTATATCAGACCTAATAGCAGTACCAGGTTTAGTAAACTTAGACTTCGCAGATGTTAAAACAATAATGTTAAATACAGGAATAGCACATATGGGAATAGGAAGAGCATCAGGAGAAAGCAGAGCAGAAGATGCAGCAAAACAAGCAGTACAAAACCCATTACTAGAAAGCTCAATAGAAGGAGCAAGAGGAGTTATCATAAACATTACAGGTGGAGCAAACTTAGGATTACACGAAGTAAATACAGCAGCAGAATTAGTACAAAGAAGTGTAGACCCAGAAGCAAATATAATCTTTGGTGCAGTAATAGATGAAAGCTTAGATGATGATATAGTAATAACAGTAATAGCAACAGGATTTGAAAAAGAATCAGGAACAGTAGCCTCAAATGTAAGTAGTATAGTAGATAGAGCATGGGGAGAAAAAATAAATTCAATACCAGCTCCAATAGATAACACAAACTCTGCAAACGACCTAGACATTCCTTCTTTTTTAAGAAACAAAAATAAAGGTATAAAATAATAACGAAAAATATAATATTATAAAACAAAAAATAAAAAACAAAAAGAAATAATCTAAAAATGTAGATTATTTCTTTTTTTCGTGCCCAAGAAATGACAGAAAATTTAAAATAAAAGAGCTATACTGTTAAGCAATGGAAGTTGGAGGTTAAAATGACTATTTACCTAGATGTTGTATTAATAGAAAACCTAATAATGAACTACATCATACTATTTGCAACAGGTTATATATTAAAAATAAAATTAAATCATATAAGATTAATTATATCAGCATTATTAGGTGGAATATATTCAATACTTGCATACATGGAAGTTCTAGAAATATATACAAACTTTTTTATGAAAATACTACTTTCAGTAGTAATGGTATATCTAGCATATAATGCTAAAAATATAAAATTATTATTAAAACAAATTACAATTTTTTATTTAACATCATTTGTATTTGGAGGTTGTAGTTTTGCATTATTATACTTTGTAAAGCCACAAGAAATACTAATGAGAAATGGGACGCTAATAGGTACATATCCATTAAAAATTGCAGTGTTAGGAGGAATAGTTGGTTTTACTATAAGTGTTATAGCTTTTAAAGTAGTTAAACATAGGTTAAATAAAAAAGATATGTTTTGTGACATTACTGTTTTTGTTGAAGAAAAAAATATAAAAACAAAAGCAATGATAGATACAGGTAATATGTTAAAAGACCCAATAACAAGAATGCCTGTAATAGTAATAGAAAAAGATATTTTATATGAAATAATACCATATAAAATATTAGATAATTTAGAAAAAATAATAGGAGGTGAAATATCAAATGAAATATATGAGGAAGAAGTAATTAAATACATATCAAAATTTAGAGTAATACCATTTACTTCACTAGGAAAAGAAAATGGAATGTTATTAGGGTTAAAAGTAAAAAAAGTAATAGTAGAAATGGATTTTAATGAGGAAGAAATAAAAGATGTAATTATTGGAATATATAATAAAAAGTTAAGTAAAAAAAATAAATATAATGCTTTAATAGGATTAGATATAATAGAAAGGAGTGACGAAAGTGAATATATTACAAGCATTAGTAAGTAGCATAAATACAATATATGCAAAATTTATAAATGAAGATGAAATAGAAAATATGCCAATATATTATATAGGAGGAAATAGCAACCTTCCACCACCATTAACATCAGAAGAAGAGGAAACTTTGCTTAATGAACTAGAAGAAGGAAAATTAGAAACAAGACAAAAATTAGTAGAGCGCAATTTAAGGTTAGTAGTGTATATAGCAAAAAAGTTTGAAAATACAGGAGTAGGGTTAGAGGACTTAATATCAATAGGAACAATAGGCTTAATGAAAGGAGTAAATACATTTAATACTGGAAAAAATATAAAACTTGCTACATATGCATCAAGATGTATTGAAAATGAAATATTAATGTATTTAAGAAGAAGTAATAGAATAAAGGGAGAAATTTCAATAGATGAGCCATTAAATCAAGATGGAGATGGAAACGAGCTTTTATTATCAGATATATTAGGAACAGAGCCAGATATAACTTCAAGAAGAATAGAAGACGAGGTAGATAAGCAACTTCTAAAGGCATCAATAGAAAAGCTAAATAGCCGAGAAAGAAATATAATGGAATTAAGATTTGGTTTCATAAGTGGAGATGAGAAAACTCAAAAAGAAGTAGCAGACATGCTTCGGAATATCACAAAGTTACATATCAAGGTTAGAAAAGAAAATAATATCTAAAATGAAAAAAGATATAATGAGTAAAACAGGATAAAAGGTAGATTAGGAACTGTCCCCAATCGGAAGCCAGTACGAGAAATGAAAAGCAATTCAACCTTCTATATTTGTTATATAAAATATAGACAAAGAGACAAAAACATGATATAATATCATTATGTTAATAATAGAAACCAAAAAATAAAATTATAGGAGGTTAAAATATGGCACGGACATACACACAATTGGAAAAGGAAAAGAGCCTTGAAGAATTAAAAAATTTTGAAATACATGTATTGGAACGGTATGCTACAAGCGACTTTTCAGTATCACAAGCAGACGTAGCAAGAGATAACAATATAACAGAAAGCTGTTTTGTAAGAATTAAGGAAGAGGCTATAATTAATGGCTATGCTTCTAGAGAATTAGTTGAAGCAGTTAGAAATAAGGCAGTTACCAAATCTGAAAGGCGAATTCAGCAATCAGGTGGTAAATGTATTCTATATTATGAAAGATTAATAAAACAGAGAGAGGAATTTTTAGTAACTGGAATACCAAAAGCTCAAATAAAAGTTATAGCAGAAGATATAGCAAATAACCCTTCTAGTCCAATTAAAGATTTCAAAATGAAATATAATTTAGAATCATGCCGTATGGTAAGGCTGATTTTGAAAATTGCAATTGTTGAAAATGTAGTATCAGATGAAATAATGGAACTGATTATAAAAAGAAGTTTAGATCTTTATTCAGACGAAACACTACAAGATAGAGCAAAAAAAGTCTTTGATGAATTTCGGAAAGAAAGAGAAAGCAATAAAAACTCGCAAATTAAATAATAGGAGGGTAAACATATGGAAGAAAAAAATAGGCTTTCTAAAGAAACAGAAGAAATAAAAGACAAATGCCCATATACAGGGAGCAAATGCTTTAAAGGAAAAAAACAAATAAAAGAAAGTAATCCCCAATGTATTTGTAGTATAAAGAACAAATATTATAGAGAAAAGTTTATGGCAGAATTACTAGAAAAAGCAAGAAACAATGAACCACTAGATTATAAAGGGGATAATGAGGAAAACTTCAGATAATAACTAAAATCAAAAAAAGAATAAAAAAATCTCTTTTGGAAATACTTTAAATAGTATTTTATACCAAAGGAGGTTTTTTCTTTGATAAGAAAAGTAGAAATATGTGGAGTAGACACATCAAAACTACCAGTACTATCATCTGAAGAAAAAAATGAACTATTAAACAAAATAAAAAATGGAGATGAACAAGCAAGAGATATATTTATAAATGGCAATTTAAGATTAGTATTAAGTGTAATTAAAAGATTTTACGGAAGAGGAGAAAATGTAGATGACTTATTTCAAGTAGGGTGCATCCGGGCTAATAAAAGCAATGGATAACTTTGACCTAAGTCAAAATGTACAATTTTCAACATATGCAGTACCAATGATAATAGGAGAAATACGAAGATACTTAAGAGATAATAACCCAATAAGAGTAAGTAGGTCCATAAGAGACCTAGCATATAAAACGCTAGCAGTAAAAGAAAGAATAATAAAAGAAACCCAAAAAGAACCAACAATAGAAGAAATAGCAAAAGAATTAGGAGTAGATAAAGAAGAAATAGCATTTAGCTTAGATGCAATACAAGAGCCAATATCACTTCAAGAACCAGTATATGGAGATGGAACAGAAAAACTATATATATTAGACCAAGTAAGTGACACAAAAAACACAGATGAAAACTGGGCTGAAAACATAACAATATTAGAAGCAATGAAAAAATTAAACGAAAAAGAAAAATCAATAATAAATAAACGATTCTTCGAAGGAAGAACACAAATAGAAGTAGCAGACGAAATAGGAATATCACAAGCACAAGTATCACGTTTAGAAAAAAGTGCCATTGAGCATATAAAAAGAATATACAAATGACGCATAGGGGACGTTTTCAAATGCGTCATCCGTCCCTTTCGCGTCAAATATTAAAAATATGCAATATCAATATGTTTATGTTGTAATTTGCAAATTAGAATTATAGGTTAAGAAGAGTATATGAAAATATGCTCTTTTAAAGTACAAAAGTGAAAGAACAAAAATTCGCAAAACTATTGAATATATGTTTGGAATATGATATAAATATAGAAAATAAAAATAAACTTTTACTATATAAGAAATTTAGATAGTGAAAGTTGGAAAAGAGGTAAAAAATGGAACAAAATAATAGTATTAAATTATTTGAAAATAAAAATATTAGAGTAGCATGGAATGAAAACGAAGAGAATTGGTATTTTTCAGTAGTAGATATTGTAGCAGTTTTAACAGACAATGATTATCAAGCCGGAAGGAAATATTGGAAAACATTAAAAATGAGGTTAAATCAAGAAGGAAGTGAACTGGTAACAAATTGTTACCAGTTGAAAATGAAAGCTCATGATGGAAAATTGAGAGATACAGATGTAATGAATACAGAGCAAATTTTAAGATTAGTTCAATCAATTCCATCAAAGAAAGCAGAGCCATTTAAATTATGGCTTGCACAAGTAGGAAAAGAAAGAATTGATGAAGCATATGATCCAGAAATTACAATAAATAGAGCATTAGATACTTATAGAAAAAAGGGATATTCAGAAGAATGGATAAACCAAAGATTAAAAACAATAGATGTAAGAAAAGAATTCACAGATGAACTAAAAAGAGTAGGTGTTAGTAAAAATAAAGATTTTGCAATATTAACAAATATGCTAACTGAGGTCTGGAGTGGATATTCTGTAAAAGAATATAAAAATTTAAAAGGACTAAAAAAAGAGAATCTGCGAGATAATATGACTAATATGGAATTAGTTTTAAATATGTTAGCAGAAACATCTTCTACAGAAATATCTAAAAGCACAAATGAAAAAGGAATTAAAGGTGCAGAACAATCAATTATAAAAGGTGGCAACATTGCTAAACTTGCTAGAGAACAGTTAGAAAGAGAAACAGGCAAAAAAGTAATTTCTGAGAAAAATGCAAAAGAAATAAGAAAATTAGATAAATAAAATATAAAGAGAATATACAAATAACAATACAGATGGAATTTATGAAATTCCATCTGTATTGTTATTTGTCAATTTTAAATACTCTGTAGCTTTTTCAATGTCGTCTTCTGATTTATAATCATTTAATTTCCCTAAAATTAATGATAGATTATAGTGCTTTTCAGAATATTTGAAATAAATTGAAACTAGAAATGTAGAAATGGCTATTATAGCAATTACTATAAAGACTCCTAAGAAAATATGCAATAAAATCGTAAATGTCATAATTTATCCTCCCTTTAGAGTGCAAGTTTACAGTTACATATAAATATATACTATAATAAATGTTAAAAAAGTGCAATATTTTCCTACTAATATAATATAATAGTAGAAAGGAGAAAATGTTATGGGGCAAAAAGGATTAGATTTTAAACATAAAGAAGTAATTAATATAAAAGATGGAAAAAGACTTCGGATATGTTCAAGATGTATGTGCAAATTTAGAAAACGGAAATATAACCTCTATAATTGTTCCGGGAAGCAATAAAATATTAAGTGTATTTTCAAGTAGCAATGATATAGTAATTCCTTGGCAAAATATAAAATGTATAGGGGATGATGTTATATTAGTAGAAATATAAAAAACAAAATATATTACCTCCTTCGCGTTAGTTACTACTATGTTATAGTGCAAACAGTAAAATAAAACAGAAATATCCAAAAATTACCACAAAAAAAGACTTGAAATAATATTAAAATTATGTTAATATTATAAATGTAGCACGAAGATAAAAAGAATAAAGAAAAAGTGACAAAATATTTCAAAATATTTTAAAAAATGTATTGACTTTATAATTTATTCATGGTATTATAAAAAAGTACCTAGCAAACAGATGAAAATAAATTGTAAATTAGTAAAAAAACTTAGGCAAAAATATGAAGAAGGCCAACTTACTAGTTTATTATTTTGCACAAAAAATACAAATAAAAAACTTTTTAAAAAAGTTTCAAGAAAAGTATTGACATTCTGTTTCAAAAGTAGTAAAATACAAAACGTTACACGTTGAGTTGTGACAAAAAGTACATTGAAAAGTAAACAATAAACAAACCTTTGAAAAAACCAAGCGGTA
>CAPNDH010000051.1 GCA_948664205.1 uncultured Clostridia bacterium
GAAGTGTAAGAAGAGATGGAATAGACGAATTCAAAAAAATGCAAAAAGATTCAAGTATAACAGAAGATGAACTAAAACAAGCAGAAGATCAAATACAAAAATTGACAGACAAATATGTAGAACAAATAGATAAGGTAACAGAAAATAAAGAAAAAGAAATAATGACTGTTTAGAAGTTGGAAGTTAGAAGTTGAAAATGAAAGTTAAAAGTTAGAAGTTGAGATATAGGGTAAGTTCTTCGAAGAACTTACCTAAGTATCCAACCACTGACTTCTAACATTCAACTTATAACCTCCACCTTTCAAAGAAAGGTGAAAAAAATGAATGAATCAAACATGCCAAAACACATTGCTATTATAATGGATGGCAACCGTAGATGGGCAAGAGAAAAAGGTTTAGATATAAAACAAGGACATAAACAAGGAGCAAAAACATTAGAAGAAATTGTACGCTATGCAAATAAAATAGGACTAAAATACATAACAGTATATGCTTTTTCAACAGAAAATTGGAAAAGAGCAAAAGAAGAAGTAGGAGCTTTAATGTTACTACTTCAAACATATTTAGATGATTATGCTAAAAGAGCAGATACTGAAAACATAAAAGTAAAAATATTAGGAGATATATCAGCACTATCAGAAGGAATGCAAAAAAGCATTATAAAATGCATGGAAAGAACAAAAAATAATGCAGGCGTAACTTTTAATATTGCACTTAACTATGGTGGAAGAGACGAACTTATAAAAGCTACAAAGAAAATTGCTCAAAAAGTTAAAGAAAACGAATTACAAATAGAAGATATCACAGAACAAACTATTTCAAATGCCTTATACACAGAAGGCCAACCAGACCCAGACCTACTAATAAGAACAAGCGGAGAGCTAAGAACAAGTGGCTTCTTACCATGGCAAGCCGTATATTCAGAATTCTTGTTTTTAGATAAAAACTGGCCAGACTTTAACGAAGCCGATTTAGATTATGCAATACAAATATATCAAAGCAGAAACAGAAAATTCGGAGCACAATAGAAGTCATTATATATTAGAGTGATAAATGAAAAGTAAAATTTGCAAACTTTTGTTACACTAGCGCGAAGGGGTTAATATATTTTATTTTTGTAATGCAGTCCCGACAGCCCACCCACGGCAGTTGAATACCCCTTGTCTTGGAGGGCGGAATGGAAAAAATAAAATATATTAACCCCTGGGAGCGGACTTAAAAGCGATACATTAAATCACAAAAAATAGAAAAGCTCGTTTTTACCTATGCGTGTATGTTTGTAACATATAGCAACTTGTATAATAAATATAAAATGAAATATTAAATAAAAATATAATTAAAATTAAAGGAAATGAAAAATATGGAATGGAAAAGATATACTTCAGCATTATTAGGTTTTCCAATAGTACTAATAATACTGCTAATAAGAAATAAATATATAGTAGGCATAGCATTTACAATAATTGCACTTTTAACAATGCACGAATATATAAATGCTATAAAAAACAAATGTAACCCAGTAAGTTGGCTAGGCTATTTAAGTTCTATAAGCGTAGCTGTAATACACATACTACCACAAGAATTTATACATATTTCAGCAATATTATCAATTCCAATCATATTATTAATACTATTTTTACAAGTAATTATAACAAATATGAAAACAAACTTTAAAGACATAGTATATACGTTTTTTGGAATTGGATATGTAATATTCCCTATAATGTGTATTGCACTTATAAATGGAGAAAATAATGGAAATATACTAATATGGTATGCAATAATAGCAGCATGGGGAACAGATATATTTGCATATTTTACAGGAAAACTAATCGGAAAACACAAATTCAGTAAAGTAAGTCCTAAAAAATCAATAGAAGGATGTATAGGGGGAACAATAGGAGCAGTTGTATTAATGCTTATATATACATATATAGCAAATAAATTCTGGGGAATGGAAGTTTCTTACTATATCATAGCCTTAATTGGAATAATTCTAAGCATAATCGGACAAATAGGAGACTTTGCAGCATCAAGTATAAAAAGATATGTAGAAATAAAAGACTTCAGCAACATGATACCAGGACATGGGGGAATGCTAGATAGAATAGATAGTTTAATATTTATAGCACCATTTGCATATGCTTTATTAATGTTGATTTTTTAACTTCTAATACGAAAGGAAGAAAAACTTTGATTAATTTTATAATAACAATTCTAAAAGTAATATTTCTGCTAGGCTTTCTCATATTTATACATGAAGGAGGCCATTTTTTAGTGGCAAAACTATGCAAGGTAAAAGTAAATGAATTTGCAATAGGATTTGGACCAACAGTATGGAAAAAACAAGGAAAAGAAACAAAATATGCGTTGAGGTTAATACCACTTGGAGGCTTTGTAAGTTTAGAAGGAGAAGACGAACGTGTAGAAAGCAAAAACTCATTTAGTGAAGCTTCTATTGCTAAAAGAATAGCAATAATAGTTGCAGGTGGATTTGTAAATATTATATTTGGTTTATTTGTATACTTTATATTAATGACAGGTATAGGAAACAACACATCACTTGTTGTAGATAAAACCATACCCGAATATACAGCACAGCAAAGCGGAATAATAACAGGGGATGAAATAATAAAAATAAATGATAAAAAGGTAAATTTAAAATCAGATATAGATAAAATATTGAGTAAATCAAATGGAGAAAACTTAAAAATTACAATAAAAAGAAATGAAGAAAAACAAGAAATTACATTAACGCCAACAAAACAAGAAAATAAAAGCACAGGAATATACCTAAAAAGTGGAGAAAATTCAACTAAAATAGTAACAGTAGAAAAAGGAAGTAACGCAGAAAAACAAGGTTTAAAAGCAAACGATAAAATACAAAAAATAAATGGAATAGAAGTAAAAACAAGAGAAGATATAGTAAAAGCAATAAGTACAAGTAAAGATAATGAAAAGCTAACATTTACAGTAGAAAGAGGAAATGAAACCATAGAATTAGAAGTTACACCAGACACAATATATACCTACTATATAGGAGTACAATTCAAACTAGCTGAAAATAATATACTAAACAATATGCATTATGCACTATATGAAACAAGAGATTTCATATTCACAATAACAGATAACTTGAAAATGTTATTTACAGGAAATGTAGGTTTAGACCAAATGATGGGGCCAGTAGGAATATCTGAAGCAGTAGCAAATACAAGTGGAATAGAAGATTTTATATACTTATTAGCACTAATAAGCTTATCACTAGGAGTAACAAACCTATTACCATTTCCAGCGTTAGATGGGGGAAAATTTGTACTACTAATATTAGAAGCCATCCGAGGAAAAAAACTAAAACAAGAAACAGAAATAAATTTGCAACTGTTAGGTTTTGCACTATTAATAGTATTGGCATTATATGTGACTTATAATGATATATTAAGAATATTATAATAAGAATATAAATAATGTAAATATAATAAAAATTCGCAATAGCGAATTTTTTATTACATTTACATTACAATTTTATGTACCTTATTGATTACTATAAAATTAAATGATATTATATTTTTAATTAATAATTAAAAAGGAGATTCAAACAAATGAAAGCAAAAGAAAAATTATTAACATTAGTAACAGGAGGAGCATTATTAATAATAATATTAACACCAACAATAAGTAATGCAGCATTACAAGCAAATGGAAATGGTTCAAGTACAAAAAGTATTGATGGGTGGATGAGTAGTATAAGAGCAATGGAAGCACAAGGGGGAACCTTAGGTTTAAACGGTTCATCTTCATTAAATCAAGTACCTGGAGCTGATGGAAAAGTAGAAAATTCAAACAATTTAGATATTCACATGCAAAAAAATACTGAATATGGAGCAATGGTAATATTATCAGCGTCAAACTATGGCAAATCAACTCCAGTACATAAAACAGATGATGGAAGCTTATCAACAACAACAGGAAATAAAAGTGGTGTATATATGAGTTTAAATAAAGAATGGGTAGCAGCAGGAGGAAGTTTAGGGAATACAAGTACATATAAAAATGCAAATTTAAAATATAGAAATCCATATACAAAAAATGGAAAAGAAAAAAGAGCAGGAGATGCAATGCTAGAGTGTAGTGGATGGCATAATACTGGAAATGCGGTTGCAACAACTTGGATTAATGGTGATAGTAATACAGGAGTTGTTAGGAGCTATTCTGGTAGTATTTTTTCTTTTTATGCAGATGGATATACTAGTACTAGGGATGCTGATTGTAGAAAATTATGGTCTAGTAGAGCAGTAGTAGTCATTGGAAACGGAATTTAATTAGATTAATATTAAAAAATAATAATTTTTCAACAAAAACAAATATTTTGGAGAAAGTTATGTATCTTAGTTTATATCAATTTTTAGCTTTATTATTGAATACAAATTTTATGAATGATAAAATTTGTACAATAAATAAAGAAAAGGAGATACATTTAAATGAAATCAAAAGAAAAATTATTAACATTAGTAGCAGGAGGAGCATTATTAATAATATTATTAACACCAACAATAAGTAATGCAGCATTACAAGCAAACGGAAATGGTTCAAGTACAAAAAGCATTGATGGATGGATGAGTAGTATAAGAGCAATGGAAGCACAAGGTGGAACCTTAGGTTTAAACGGTTCATCTTCATTAAATCAAGTACCTGGAGCTGATGGAAAAGTAGCAAATTCAAACAACTTAGATATTCATATGCAAAAAAATACTGAATATGGCGCAATGGTAATACTATCAGCGTCAAACTATGGCAAATCAACACCAGTGCATAAAACAGATGATGGAAGCCTATCAACAACAACAGGAAATAAAAGTGGAGTATATATGAGCTTAAATAAAGAATGGGTAGCAGCAGGAACTAGAAGTGAATCGACTACTTATAAAAATGCAAATTTAAAATATAGAAACCCGTATACGACTACAAAAAGTAGTTTGTCAGGAGATGCAACGATTGAGTGTAGTGGATGGCACAACACAGGAACAAGCGTCCCTGCTACATGGCTTAAGTATAATTATGCTAATGGATTTGTTAGGGCATATTCAGGTAGTATTTTCTCGTTCAAAGGTGACACTAGTCAAGGCACCATGAACGGAACTCTTGATGAACCTTGGGCTAGCAGAGCAGTTATTGTTATAGGTAATGGAATTTAAAAAGGAAAGATAAAAATGAAAAACATAATGAAACTAAAGAAAAATAGCGGAATAACTTTGATAGCACTTGTTATTACAATAATATTAATAATAATTTTAGCAGGTGTTATTATATATAGTTCACTTAGTGGAAATGGTATTATTTTTAGAAGCAAGGAAGCTAGGTTTAAAACAAGAATGTCTGCTATTTCGGAAGAAGTAAATTTATATATTACAAATGAAGTAATAGACAATAAAGTAGCAAATACCATATATGCTGGAGATTTAGCAAAAAAAATAATAGAGGAAAATGAAATTGATGCTAATAAAGATGATGTGCTAGATTTAAAAAAAGTTTCCAAAAGTGTTGGAAACGCAGAAAAAAAGTATGTAATGGTTTTTGAAGGAAGGCTTTATTATGTATCACAAAAAAATATAAAAGATAATGATAAGCAAGTGCAATGGTGCCAAGAAATTGGAATACCAATATGGCAATATTCAGATACAAATACTGGTATAAAAGTTATTAATGGTAAATATGAAGAGGTAAATGGAGTATACCTATGTACACCAAACTTAAGTACAGGTTTTAAAAAAGAAAACACAAGGTATATGTATACAAGAAATGGTAACTTTGTACCAGGTAAATGGATAAATCAAAAACCAGAAGATGATTGGTATGATTATAAAAATAGTGTATGGGCAAATATTTTTGTTGAAACAAATGGAATAGGAAGTTACTATACATGGATACCACGTTATTGTTATAAAATATTAAATTCAACAGCAGGAAATCAAAGAATGGATGTAAAATTTATTGACTGCGATAATAATTATAAAAATGCTGAAACAGGAGAAACACTTACAGAACAACAATTAAAAAATGATGGTTACCAAATACCAGAAGCATT
Source organism: uncultured Clostridia bacterium (assembly GCA_948664205.1). Classification (GTDB taxonomy): domain Bacteria; phylum Bacillota; class Clostridia; order TANB77; family CAG-508; genus UMGS1663. Next base: position 6,086 of record CAPNDH010000051.1, read on the forward strand.
TTGGTGGGACAATAACAATGATGGTAAAGAAACTCAAGAAGAAAGATTAGCAGGCTATTGGATGAGTAAATACCAACTCTCAGAATTGAATGAAGGTGAATATATAGTAGATTATACTACAGCAGTTAATATGAATTCAGTTACAATAAAAGATATACGTGAAAATGTACCAACAGGAAAAACAGTTGCAAAATATACATATTATTTAAATGGTAATTTAGTACCAGATCACTTTACTAAGGAAGATGAACTTAAAATTCCAGCAACACCAGGAAATAAAACATTAAACGTAACAACATTAGATGAAAATGGTGAAATAATAGGAAGTATGACAAAAACGTTTGAAACAGCAAATAATAGTGAACCAGACACGTCATCTTTTGATCAAGATACAACATTTTGTGTATGGTGGGATGAAGAAGGAAATGAACATAATGAAACTCCAATTAGAGATAAAGAGAAAATAAAAAGCAAGTGGTATGATTACACTTCAGGTAACTGGGCAAATATTGTAACAAGAAATAATGGTGAAGAAACATATTTTACATGGATACCAAGATATATGTATACATTAGACAATGTTTCAAGACCACAAAAATCAGAAGTTAAATTTATAGGAACAGATATATCAAACTACAAAGGAAATGTACCTTCACCTTATAAAATACCAGAAGCATTTTGGTGGGATAATAACAATAATGGAAAAGAGGATGAAGGAGAGCAACTCTCAGGTTATTGGATAACAAAATATCAATTACAAGAATTAAGTAATTATACAAGAATAGATGTAAACTTAAAAGCAGGAAGTGACAAAATACGTGTAAAAGAATTCACAGGTTCACTTATAAATAATATAAATACAAATTCTATACCAATAAAAGTAGAATATTACATTAATGGAAAATTAATGGAAGATGCAAAAGGAGATAACTTAAACGAAAACTACATATATAAAAACTTACAAGGAAACACAGAATATACAATAAATATAATAGTAAGAAATAAAAATACAAATGAATACATAGGTGCAGTAACTAAAAAACTAAAAACAGTAACACCACAGCCACCACTATTTGAAGTAGAAGGAAAAGGATTTAATAAAGAAGAAACATATTATGTATGGTGGGATGAAAAAGGTGAAGAACATAGCGATAGAAAAATTACTGAAAAACCACCTGAAAATTGGTATGATTACAGTGATGGAAAATGGGCAAATGTAGTAACAAAAGCAGAAGGAACATTAACATATTTTACATGGATACCAAGATATGAATATAAACTAGATGCCTCAGTAAAACCGCAAAAATCACTAGTAAACTTTATAGGAACAGACATACGAAATCGGAAATGGTAAATGTACACCAGGATACCAAGTACCAGAAGCTTTTTGGTGGGATAATAACAATAATGGAAAAGAAGATGAAGGGGAGCAACTAACAGGTTACTGGATAACAAAATATCAGTTAAAATAAAGAAAAAAGTTCAGATTTTCTGAACTTTTTCTTGATATTTTAAATCTACTGTAATATAATTTACTCACAGTAAACAAGAGATTTTTTGGGGGCATTTAAACATGAGCGAAAAGCAAGAGTATAAGCACATAAGAGAAGTTTTTAGAGATTTTAGTTCAAGCAATCAACATATAATGGATGCTAAAGTAAAAGCTATAAATTTGTTTAAAAATACAAATAGTTTGGAAATAGCTTTAATTTCTGATGCCTTAATAGAAATTAAAGGTGTACATGCTTTTGAAAAATATTTAGAAGTTCGTTTTGGAATAGCTAATATTGAAATTAAAATTGAGAATGAAAATATAGAACAGAGCATAGAAAATAAAACATGTGAAATTACTGAAATAGATGAAATAGCAAGTAAAGTAGAAAAAGAATGGGAAGTAATTATTGAATATATGTCATATAAACATCCAATGTTTAAGGCTATTTTATCTAAAAGTACTATTTCCATAGATAATAAAAATGTAAATGTAATTCTTTCTAAAAAAGGAAAGGAATTTTTAATTGTTAAAAAATTTGATGAAATATTATCAAATGTAATATTTAACATATATGGAGCAAAGTATAAGGTTACTTGCACAGAAAATATTAATGAAGATGATATAAAAAAATATCAAGAATACAATAAAAAAATGGAAGAAGAGGTAATACGAAATTTACAGATAGAGAGCAATATAAGTGTAGAAGAACAACAAGGATATAGTAATATGCCACCACCTCCACCACCAGAAAATATACCTTTTGATGATGGATATTTTGGAGAAGTTCCACCACCAATGCCACCAACAGAAGAAGACTATTTGCTTGAGCTTGAAGAAATGGAAGAGGAAAAAAATTATATTCTAGGAAAACCATCAAAAGCCAAAGAAAATAGAGTAAAAATAAAAGAAATATCAGCAGAAAATAAACGTATAACAATAGAAGGTAGAGTAGTTACTTGTGAGTGTAGAGAAACAAAAACAGGTAAAGGAATGATTATATTTGACCTATATGATGGAACAGGAATTATAACATGTAAGT
>CAPNDH010000052.1 GCA_948664205.1 uncultured Clostridia bacterium
ATTAGAAGAAACTTATAAAATTAAAGAAGCTTCTAATGGTAATGGTGATGTTTTTAATGCACTAAAAAAACATGGAATGCTTGAAGATATGAAAAATAAAAATATTAAATGGGTATTTTTTAGTGGTGTAGATAATGTTATATTAGATATTGTTGACCCCATTTTAATAGGCTTAACTGCTAAAAATAACGCTCATATTTCTTCTAAAACGTTATATAAAGAAGATGCTAATAGCCCAGACTGGATTTTTGCAAAAAGAAATGGTAAGCCTGCTATAATTAATAGTTCACATTTAAGTGCTGATATGAAAATAGCTAAAAATGAAAATGGATATGATTTATATAGAGAAATTAATATACTTGCTCATTTATTTAGTATTGACGCAGTTGAACTTATTGCTAATAAGAGCTTACCTTACCATAGGGCATTTAAGAAGAATACTTTTGTAAATGATGAAGGAATGAAACAAATACCTGAAAAGCCTAATACTTTTAAGTTTGAAACATTTATATTTGATGCTTTTTCATATTTTGATAATATGGTACTTTTACGTGTAAATAAAGAAGATGAATTTGCACCTATTAAGGACTTTAATGGCCCACATAACCCAGAGGTTGCAAAAGATTTGTATTTGAATAAGCGAGCCTAAGATTTTCTAACAAATGAAAATTTTAAGAAAATCTTAGGCTCACAATAATTATCTTCTACAGAAAGCTATCATACCATGATAACTTTCCTAGAATATAAAAAAGTTAAAATAATTAATTTAAAAATCGGCGTGACGCCGATTTTTTTGTATAATAAAGTATACTATTTTTTCAATCAAAATCTCCTGCACCTTTCAGAGCAAGCCTTTGTAGAACTATTAATAGTAAAAACCATTATTTTGTGATGATTTATGTAAAAAATTTATTAATTTGACTTTAATTATAATATTTTTTATGTTATTATAATGTAGAAAAATGAAGAAATAGGTGGAAAAATGGAAAACGACACAGGTTTAACAAAATTTAATAAAATATTTCCTTGGTATTCTGGATTATCTGGAGATTTGCTTTTTTGGGTTGCAATAGATACATTATTTTTAGCAGTTGTAAAGAATTTTAATAGTTCTCAAATAGTTTCTTTGACTAGTGTATCTTTAATAACTTGTATATTATTACAAATACCTCTTTTAAAAATTATAAATAGAATAGGAAATACTAATTCAGTTCGATTAGGCTCACTACTATTATTAGTCTCTAGTTTATTATTAACTTTTGGGCAAAATTATATAACTATTGCTTTAGGAAAAGTAGTTTATGAAATAGCATTCACTTTTCAAAACATGATAAATGCAATATTAAAAAATAACCTTGAATTACAAAACAGAAATGATGAATATATAAAGCAAAAAACTAAATCAAATACTATTTATGCTACTGCAACAATGATTATATCTTTTATTGCAAGTCCAATGTTTAATTTAAATAATTATTTACCAATGCTTGGATGTATATTTTTTTGTTTTATTTGTTTTATATTATCCTTTTACATGATAGATTTTTCTAATTATAATAATGTTATAAAAGAAAATAAAAGCAAAGTAAAAATACATTATAGTAAATTAATAATATTATTACTTATTTCCTATGGTCTATTTTACCCTATTGTAAATTCTGGACAATCTAATGGAAAACTATTTATACAACAAGAATTATTATTAAACTTTAGTGTAGAAAAAACTGCCCTAATAATTGGGGGTATTTTATGCCTTTCTCGTATTGTTAGGGTTATATCAAATATCTCTTTTAACAGAATTCATAATAAATATAAAGAAAAAATTGGAGTAATTTTACCTATATTATTATCAATATCTATTATTCTAATGATAATTGGTTCTTTTATAGCAAATTCTTTAATTTTGAAATTTAGTATTATGAGCTTAGGCTACATTATTATACTATTTATTAGAGACCCTTTTAAAGTATATATACAAGACTTAGCATTAAGAAATGTAGGTAGAGAAGGGCAACAAACATTATTAACAACAATGGAGCTTTCTAGAAAAGTAGTAAGGGCAATAATGAGTTTAAGTTTCACAATGATTTTAGTAAATAATCCTATGATTACAGTTATAGCAATATTATCAATATTATCAATTATTGAAATATTGATAGGAGTAAAATTATATAAGTTAGTCATGGAAAAAATGTAATATAAAATTATCTAAACATTCAATTTGACATTTTATGTAAAATATTTTATAATAAAAATAGATTATGTGCTAAATGCCTTATCTAAGTAGACCTCGTGTTTACAGTAAATATTAATCATTCTTAGTAAAAAAATTTTGGAGGTAGGAAATGGGAAATATTGTACGTTACAACGGTGGAACTGAAAGTTACTATGGTTGCTCTGCTCCAACTGACTTAGTTGTTGGAAAAGAGTACGAAGTTATAAGTCAAAATGATTGTGGCTGGCAGACTAACTATACTCTGAAGGGAGTAACAGGTCATTTTAACTCTTGTTGGTTTGATAAGGTTACTTTTAAAAAAAACTTTATGGCTTTTGCTAATAGAGTACCAACTATTGGTCAGCGGTTTGATTGTAACAGACTTGAGCCAATCAATAATTATATGGTACCAACCAGCTGTGTTACAAGCACTGTTAAAGAAGTTATGGATATTGGCGATAACTTTTACAAAGTAGTAACCGCAAATAGCATTTATATCGTTAAAGTTGAATAGTTTTCCCTAAAAAAGAATGCCTTTTCAAATTGGCATTCTTTTTTATATTATAGGAAAGTACGTTATTTTAAGTTATAGAGTAGCGTGAAGGAGGTAATATATTTTATTTTTGTAATGAAGACCCGACAGCCCACCATCGGCAGTTGAATACCCCTTGTCTTGGAGGGCGAAATGGAAAAAATAAAATATATTGCCTCCTGGGAGCGGATTATTTAACATGCAAGTGTGGCAAAGCCACTTTTTATTCAATTGCTTTCTTGATATGATTTATATATGTTTTGCCTTTGCTTAAATATACCTCTATTACATCTAATCTTACAAAGTCATCTTGCAAATTTCTTGAATATAAATAGTATTGCACTGCTTTCCAAAGGTGTTTTTTCTTTGTATCATTTACTGCTTCCGAGGCTAGTCCATACTTTTTATTTCTTCTGGTTTTTACTTCTATAAATACTATTTCGTCTTTATCTAAAGCAATTATATCTATCTCTCCTTGCCTACATTCAAAATTTCTTTCTATTACATTATATCCAATGCTCTGTAAGTATTTTGTTGCTATATCTTCACCTTCTTTTCCAGTTTCTTGTTTATAGTACATTTTAGTTCTCCTTTTTTTATATTCTTAGGAAAGTCATCGGCGATAGCGCTTCCGTTTCCTTAGAAGATAGTTATGGAAGAATTAGATTTTCTTATTTGGCTTTGCCACTTAGAAAATTTTATTCTTGTTTTTTTATTATATTTCCCGGAAGTATTTCTATAAGTCCATCTATCTCCATCATTGTAAGTTTCATATTTAGTTCTGCCATATTTATATTTAATGCTCGTGCTATTTCGTTAATGTTTGTTGGAGACTTTTTTAATAGATTATAAATTTCTATATATTCTTTTTTTATCTTTTTATTTTTATTATTTTCTCCTTCTTTTTCACATTGTATTTTCTTTTTATTTTCTTCGGGCGAAATTCGGTATTCCTTTTGGGTATTCCTTACCGATTTAGCCCCTACATCAAATCCGAAGGATTTGTACTTTTCACTATTAACTTTAGCATTCTCTTCGAAGAGCAGGCGATTGCTAATCGCCCCTACATCTATTTTCTTGTTTTCTTTAAATTGTTTTGCTGTATTTTTTTCTATTATTCGTGTTTTTCCCTCTTTCTCTACTTGTATTTTTTCTCCCCATTCACTTAATATTTGGTTTACATCTGTTAATATATATGCTCCTTTTTTTATTAAGTTATTTGTTCCTCTTCCAGTTTTGTCTCCTATTCTTCCTGGCACGCAATATACTTTTTTACCTTGCAAACTAGAATGCCTTGCTGTAACTGAGCTACCGCTTCTAGCTTTTGCTTCTACCACTATTGTACTATTTGCTATTCCCGCAATTATTCTATTTCTTATTGGAAAATTTGATAATTTTACTTCTGTGTTTGGTGGATGCTCACTAACAATTGCTCCACCATTTTTAATTATTTCTTTTACTAAATTTACATTTTCTTCTGGGTAAATATGGTTAAACCCAGCTCCTAAAACTGCTATTGTTTTTCCTTTTTCATGCATAGAACTTTCATGGCATACTGTATCTATTCCCATTGCTAAACCGGCTTATTATTGTAATACCTGCTTTTGATAAAGTTTTTGCAAAGGTTGAAGCATAATATTCTCCATATGGAGTGCTATCTCGCGAGCCTACCATTGCTACGCATTTGTTGTTCAATATTTTTACATTTCCCATTACGTATAATTTTTGTGGGCATTTTTGTATTTTTAGTAAATTTTGTGGGAACTCTTTATCATTTTTATTTATTTCATAAATTTTACTCATTTTTCCTCCTCGTATAATAGTAAACAGAATATTTAATATTTTTTTGAATAAACTATTGATTATTAAATTAATTTATTGTATAATTAGTTTAATAAATATTTATTAGAGACTGTTTTGTACCCCTTGTGGGTACAGAGCAGTCTCATTTTTTATTTTCGTTTAAACACTTTTATAAATTTATTATCTTTTAATACGTATATCTTATTAACCCACAAAAAGCCTTTTAAATTGTATATTTCATCTATTTGTTTTAATATATCTGTATCGCTTACAGTTTGAGCCGTATTATCTATAATAAAGTTATCTGCTTGATTTTCTTGATTCCTTAGTGCAGTTTTTACACAATCATTTGCTCTTTTACTAGTTATTTTTTTTAAGTCAAATCTTTCATTGCCTATAATATAATCTGGTGTTTTTATTCCAATTGGCTTATTTATTCTAGGTATAATATTTACTTTTCCGCCAATTGCTTGTCCTAATAATTCTGCTACTTCTATTTCTCTTTGTGATGGTTTAAATATTACATATTTTCCATCAACATTATATTTTGTTCCATCATTAGCAATAAAATATTTTTGCTTTTTAATTTGATATTTCTTTTCAGAAATATATTTATCTGTTATATCTTGATATTTCATTTTATCTTCCTTTTCATGGATACCTTTGTTTATACTGTGTTATTTCCAGTATTTCTTATCTAAGTTCCTATATTGTATTGCTTCTGAAATATGTGATACTTCTATATTTTCTTTTCCTTCTAAATCTGCTATTGTTCTTGCTACTTTTAGTATTCTTCCGTGTGCTCTTGCACTTAGTCCTAATGTTTCAAATGCTTTTTGTAATATTTTCTTACTTTTACTATCTAACTTACAATATTGTTCTATTAGTTTTGGTGTAAGCTGTGAGTTTGAGTATATTTCTGAATTTTTGTATCTTTCTAATTGTATTTGCCTTGCTTTGTTCACCCTTTCTTTTATTTGTTCAGATGTTTCTGATTCATTCTCATTTTGTAGTTTTTCATATTTTACTGGTGTTACTTCTACTTGAATGTCTATTCTATCTAGTAGTGGACCACTTATTCTTCCCATGTATTTTTGTATGCTTTGTGGGGAGCAATTACATTCTTTATCTGGTGAACCATAGAAACCACAAGGACATGGGTTCATTGAGGCTACTAGCATAAAATTACATGGATATGTTAAGCTTGCATTTACTCTGCTTATACTTACTATTCCATCTTCTATTGGTGCTCTCATTACTTCTAATGTGTTTTTATTAAATTCTGGTAGTTCATCTAGAAATAATACACCATTATGAGCTAAGCTTATTTCTCCTGGCTTTGGAATTCTGCCTCCTCCTACTAATGAACTTGGTGATATTGTATGATGTGGTGCTCTAAATGGCCTTGCTGTTATTAGTGGAGTTTGTTTTGTTAACACTCCTGCTATACTATGTATTTTTGTTGTTTCTAAGGCTTCTTCGAAACTTAAGTCTGGTAAAATTGATGGTATTCTCCTTGCCATCATAGTTTTTCCGGGAACCGGGGCGACCCGAATAAGTAAGCAGTTATGTCCGACCTGCGGCTGCTATTTCTAAAGCCCTTTTTATATTTTCTTGTCCTTTTACTTCTGAAAAATTTAATAGATATTTACTTTGTTTTGAAAATAGGTTTTTTATATCTGTTTTATATGTTGGAATTATAACTTTTGAATTTAAATAATTTACTACTTGATTTAAACTTTCTGCACCTAATACTTCTATTCCTTCTACAACAGAAGCTTCTTTTGCATTTTCTTTTGGTACTATTATTGTTTCAATACCTAACCTTTTTGCTTCAATACACATCGGCAGAACTCCATCTACTTTGTTTATTTTCCCATCAAGTGAAAGCTCACCTATAAATGCAATATTTTCTAACTGCTCTTTTTCTATATATTCTGTACAATTTAATACTCCTATTGCAATTGGTAGGTCAAAAAATGAGCCTTCTTTTTTTGTATCTGCTGGTGCTAAATTTACAACTATCTTTCTACTTTGCAGTTCATAACCAGAGTTTTTTATTGCTGTTTTTACCCTTTCCTTTGCTTCCCTAATACTAGTATCAGGAAGCCCAACAATTTCAAATCCGTGGCATACCACCCGAAACATCTACCTGTACAGAAATAAGGTAGCCTTCTAAGCCAAGTAGGGACATACTTTTTACTATTGATAACATATTCTTTTTTCCTTTCATTTTTTGGATTTTTAACCTTGAATTAGGTTTTTGATTTTTGAATTTTTTGAATTAATTTTTATTATAATAGCATCATTTACATAATTTGTAAATAGGTTTTTTAAATTTTTTTATACTTTTATTAAAAACTATCATCTTAAACATATTAAATTTGAATTTCTAAAATTGAAATAGCCACGTTCCCCTAAAAGGTTCGTGACCATTTTCTGCTTTCTAGTTATTTGGTAGGCGTGGCGTTCTCCTACATCTCTCGGGTTTCCCCTGTCGATACCATCGGCGTGTGGTTGCCACGAAATTTACCACCTCAAATAACCATTCTTATTGTATTTTAATTATAGCATTTTTATTCATCATTGTCTAGCCTTTTCCAAACTATTTCTTTATTCCTTAAGTATTGATTATACTTCTTTTTTCCTACTTTTAAAAATGTTATTATAGAATTTTTATATTCTTTATTATCTTTGCTCGTATGTAATCTCAAAATTAACTGAAATGTTTTGTTTTCTTCTATAAATTCCTTTAGCAGAAAACCTGTATTGGGTTTTGTATCTCTTATAATATAATCTGGATTTTCTACTATTTCTTTAATATATTTAAAATATTGCTCATAATCACCTTTGTGTCTTTCTTTTATATGCTCTACTTGTTTATCTGTTAATATTACTTCCTCTGTACTTATATCCTTCGTAATTAGTTTATATTTTTCTTTATCTATTTTGCCAATATATTGCACACTATTTACCTCATTATTTTTGTTTTATTTTAGGATTTTTTAACCTTGAATTAGGTTTTTGATTTTTAAATTTTTGAATTAATTTCTATTATATTAACATTATTTACATAATTTGTAAATAGGTTTTTTAAATTTTATTGAATTTTTAATTTAATAATGCTATAAGCCTTATACAAAACTTTTATAAGGAGGATAATTTATGGTACAAGAAGTCAGAAGACAGGTTTTTGAATTATTAAATACAGATAACTCTGGGCATAATATGGATCATATAGATAGAGTTTTAAGATTATCTTTAAAATTTGCAGAGCAAGAATGTGCAAATATGGAAGTAGTTTCTTTAATTGCTTTATTACATGATGTAGATGATTATAAGTTATTTGGAAAAGAAAATGCTGAGAACTTAACTAATGCCAAAAAAATTATGGATAATTGTATGATTGATTTAGAAACTCAAAGTTTAGTCTTATCTTCTTTAAAATGTATTGGATATAGTAAGCTATTAAAAGGTTTTAGACCTGAAATACTTGAAGGAAAAATAGTTTCAGATGCTGATATGTGTGATGCTTTAGGTGCTAAT
>CAPNDH010000053.1 GCA_948664205.1 uncultured Clostridia bacterium
GTAAATTCTCTTTGGTATTCCTTACCGATTAAGCCCCTACATATATTATTTCTTAATTTTTCTTCTAAATTATAATTTTAACTTATAATTGGGCATATTTTTGTAATTCCACTCATTTCAAATATTTTTTTAAGTGGTGTACCTACATTTTCCATTTCTAGGCTTCCTCCTAGCATATTTATCATTTTATATCTTCCAAGTACCATACCTATTCCTGCACTATCCATAAATGAAACATTATTAAAATCAAGTACTACTTTTTTTGGCATATATTTTGCAATTTCATCATCTGCTTTTCTTCTTAATTTTTCTACTTGATGATGATCTATTTCTTCTGTCATTTCTAATATTAGAAGCTTGTCCTCTTTAATATATTTAGAATTCATTTTTTATCCTCCTTGTTTTCATTTGTTTTTATAATTATATAACTATTGGAAATATTTTCCAATAGCAAAACTTTAGAAGTTTTGTCGAAACCACAAAAAGTTTTCGACAAAAAGAGACTGAAAAAAGTGAGTCAAAAGGGACGGGGTAAATTGGCACTCCTCGAGATGCCAATTTACCCCGTCCCTTTTGACTCACTTTTTTCAGTCTCTTTTTCTATTATTATTTTAATTCTCTTCTATTATTTCTTATTGTTTCTAGAGCTTGAACAAGTGATACTTCTATATTTTCTAAAATGTTATCTGCATAGTCTTTTGTTCCTTTTGAAATTTCTCTAGACATTTCATTTGCTGTTTCTATTATTTCAGCTTTTTGCTCATATGCCTTTCTTGTAATTTCATGTTCATCTATCATAGAAATAATTCTATTTTCTGCTTCTTTTACTATGTCATCTGCTTCTTTTTGTGCTTCTACTAATATACGTTGTCTTTCTTCTTTTACCCATTTTGCTTGTTTTAATTCTTCTGGAAGCTTAAGTCTTATTTCCTTAATGATTTCTAACATTTCTTCTTTGTCAACAATTCCTTTGCTAGAAAATGGTACTGATTTGCTACTTTCTAACATTTCCTCTATTGTTTCTAATAGTGTAAATATTTCCATGGTACTTTTAACCCCTTTCACGTAAGAAAATCAAACTTACTCTTCCATATTTTCTTACATCATATACTTCTAATTCTGTATTTTCTATATTACTTAATTCTCTTTCTTCTTCATCTGTTTCTAATATTATTATTCCATCTTTTGAAAGTATTTTATATTCTAATATTAATTTTATAGAATTTACTGCTATATCTAATTTGTATGGTGGATCTATAAAAATAATATCATATTTTTTTCCTATTAAGCTTTTTATACACTTTTTGTAATCTTGTACAAATATAGTTGCTTTATCTTCTAATTTGGTTTTTTGTAAATTTTGCTTTAACATTTTTACCGATTCATATGATTTGTCACAAAATGTACAGTGGTTTGCTCCTCTACTTAAAGTTTCTATACCTAATGCTCCACTACCTGCAAATAAGTCTAATACATTTGAGTCTTGAATATAATTTTGAATTATGCTAAATAAAGGTTCTTTTACTCTATCTAGTGTGGGTCTTGTTGATATATTATCTATTGAATTTAGTTTTGTTCCTCTTGCAATTCCACTTATAACCCTCATAAATAGACCTTCCTTAATTTAAACTCATTTATATTTTATACTTTAAAAAATATATGTCAATAATGTTAATAGAATTGTAATGTACGTTTAATAATTTTGTAACACATTAACAGTATTGTAACATAGTATATGCATTATATAACATTATTTTGTTTTTTGCAATATGTTAACTGTTTTTTTTTTGAATTATTATGAAATATTATATTAATAATTGCTAATTATAAACATATGTAATAATATTTTACAATTAATTATATTTTAAAATAGTTGTATTTACTAGTTTTATATTGTATAATAATATTATAGTCAATTTACTTTTATATGGGGGTGTAATTGGTTTCGACAGTATTTTAGAAATATTAATGGCGAGTAGTGGATGGTCGCTTTGGCCACTTAAAAAAAGCGAAAATAAATATAAACGCTGATAATAGAGAATTAGCATACGCTGCCTAATTGCAGCGACGTTTTACCTTAGGGCCTACTCCTTTGGATAAAGCGATGATTTAGTAGGAAACAAAACAACTTCTTGCTATGGAAGTTGTGGGTATTTTATATAGCTACTTTATAATAATGTTTGTTTGTTAATGTTATTATAAAGGAAATTTAATAACAAACTACACTCGTAGAAATTAATATGGAAGAGGTATTGGACAGGAGTTCGACTCTCCTCACCTCCACCATAAGTGCGAATTTGACAATTCGCAGTGAATAATGAATAATGAATGGTGAATAGTGAATAGTCATATTAGTTGCTTAAGAGCACTTATGTACTATTCACTATTCATTTTTCACTATTCACTACTATTTAAACATCTTATTTAAGTATTATTGTGAAATCTTTATCTTACTTAATTCTGCTCTATAAATAAGACTTCTTATATAAAAATCTATAAAATTAACTATACCAAATATGAATAATGCAATACTAGTATTATAAAATAGATAACATATTATTACTCTTATACAACTACCAATAGTTGAGCCTATCAATAAAATATTTGGCTTTCCTTGTGTAATACAAAGGGTTTTATAGCTTTCATATTGATATAAACCAAATACTCCAAAAGTATAAAATATAATATATGGAAAACATTTATCTATTGGCAAACTTCCATGTTGTATTACTAAATAAACTACTGCAAACACATAGTTTAGCAATATTATTAGTGGAAACACTTTTTTCTTCATATTTATCATACTTTTATATTGTTCTTCATAAGGCTTATTTATTGGTACATTTACCATTAATGCTGCTTGATAAGCATTTGTTATTATTTCTAAACTAATACAAACTGAATAACAAATTGTATGTATTGAATATTTATCTGTTCCTAAACGACTGGCAACCACTCCATATATAAGTATAAATATTCTTGATAATAATCTTTCAAGTGATGTTGGTATTCCATATTTCATAACATTTTTTAGAGCTTCTTTATCTGGCAATTCAAATTTAATTTTAAGATTATATGTTATATATATAATTGATATAATCCATGAAATTATTGTGGCTATAAATAAAAGATTTAAATTTTTCGTTGTTATATAAAAAATACCATCTAATGAAATTAATAATACATAAAAAAGTATTAATGCTTTCCTATATAATTTAAGTTCATTTTTTAATCTTGTCATTTCAAATAATGCATTAGATATTCTTCCACATACTAAATATAGTATATATAACTTTATAACACCTAATAACATTGATTTTTGTACTAATGTTAAATCAAATAAATTAGTTAAAACATTTCCAAAAGCAAATACCATTATTCCCAAAACAAAACTTGATATTGCTTGAATTACTAAATATTTTGACTCATCTTTTCTAATAGTTCTATATGTATAAATTCCAATTTCACTTAATGACTTTAATATTAAGTCAATTGAAAATAGACTGCCACATACTACTATGGCATCGATACTTATTGCATTATTAAATGATGAATCAATGCTATCTGCTATTCCCATAAATAAAAAACTTATTAATAATGATATAAATTCCTTCATTTGTTTTGCTCCTATATTTTTCCTTTTAATTTGTATTCTTTTATTACATCTTTTCTTTTAGTTGTAGCATTGATATGCACTCAATGTGGCTTGTAAACGGAAACATATCCACTGGCTGGATTTCATTTATTTCATATTTTTCTTCTAGTAATTTTATATCTCTTACCATTGTTGCAGGATTACAACTAATATATACTACTTTTTTAGGTTCTACTGCTAATATGTTGCTTATTGTGTTTTCATCTAGTCCTTTTCTTGGTGGGTCTACTATTATTACATCTGGATATACTTGTCTTTTTTCCATTAAATTTGCAAATACTTTTTCTACGTCTCCTGCATAAAATTCTATATTTTCTATATTATTTATTTTTGCATTTTCCTTTGCGTCCTTAATTGCTTCTTCTACTATTTCTATTCCATATACTTTTTTTACATATGTTGAAGCAAATATTCCTATTGTTCCTATTCCACAATATAAGTCAAATAGATTATCTTCTTTATTTAATTCTGCCATTTCTATTGCTGTATTGTATAATATTTCTGCTTGTACTGGGTTTACTTGGTAAAATGACATTGGTGATATTTTAAAGGTATATTCTCCTAATATATCATATATATATCCATCTCCATGAACTACTATGTTTTGCTTACCTAATATCACATTTGTATTTTCTTTGTTTATATTTTTTACTATTGTTTTTACATTATATTCTTTTACTAGCATTTCGACTAATTCATTTTCATATGGAATACTTTTACCATTTAATACTAGTATACACATTATTTCATGAGTACGAATTCCTACCTTTATTACTATATGTCTTATTATTCCGCTTCTACTACTTTCATTATAGACTGGTATATTTTTTTCTTTAATAAATTTGTATATTGTAAATGCTATTTTTTCTGCTATTTCATTTTGTATATAACATTTTTGCATTGGTATTATTTCATGTGACCTCTGTGCAAATACTCCAATTATCGGTTCTCCTAATTTATTTATTCCTACTGGATATTGTGCTTTATTTCTATATCCATAAGGATTTCCCATTCCTATTACTTTTTTAACTTCAATATTTTTATCTTTTAAAGTTTTATTTACTAAGTTTTCTACATTTTTTTGTTTTATATTTAGAGTTTCTTCATAGTCAATATGCCTTAAGTTACATCCCCCACATCTTTTATATGTAGTACAATCTTCTTCTATCCTATACTTTGAATTTTCTAATATTTCTAATATTTTCCCATAAGCATGATTTTTTAATACTTTTAATATAAGTATTCTAACCTTTTCCCCTTTTATAGCATTTGGTATAAATATTACAAAATCATCTATTTTTGCAATTCCTTCACCTTCCATACCATTATCTATAATTTCTACTATATATTCTTTATTTTTTTCTACAAACATAATTACTCTCCATTTCTTTTTTATTATAACAATATATATTTTTTAAGACAAGTATTAAATTGTTTTATTAGAAAATTTATTATATATTTACAATTTTGAATTATATTTTATAGATTTTTTTCATTTAGTATTGACATTTACTAGTAAAGTATGCTAATATAAATATTGTCGATATGACATGCGGATGTGGCAAAACTTGCTGAGGTTGTTCGAAGACGAAGTCGAGTTACAACGTCAGTATGTGTAGCTAGATTTGTATATTTTTTTAAAACTGCGGATGTGGCGAAACTGGCAGACGCGCTAGACTTAGGATCTAGTCCGAAAGGGTGGGGGTTCAAGTCCTCTCATCCGCACCAACGACGTATCTGTTCGAACTAAATTGAACAGATAGATACAGAAATCAATCAGAAAATAAAATCTGGTTGATTTTTTTGTTGTTTAAAAACAATATTAAAATCATCCAAGTGAAAGGATGGTGCGAAAAATGAAGATAATTAAGCAAGAATTAGAATTTGAGGAATGTCTAAAACAAAGACTTAAATTTATATGTGAGTTCTCTAAGATTAATCCCACCTTTGTCAATGGTAGCATTAGAAAATTAGAGAAAACTAATCTTACATATATTGAACCACATAGAGTGATTATTAAAAATATTACTTTTTTAGTTTTCAATTATTCAAATGACATTTATATTACTAACTTGACTAAAAAGATTAAATTATCAGAATTAGAAGAATATTTGAAAAACATATAATTGTAAATATTTGACATTTCTTTAAATCGTGATATAATATAGGCAATAAATTATGTATAGCTGTCCGTCAAAAGCTATACAATTATGAGTACTTTGAAAAGATTATATTATATTGCATTATTATATTTTAGTTTATCATAAATGGATTTAAGAGATGTCAACAGTACTCGTATTGTACTTTGATGTCTCTTTTTTTGCAGTTAGGAGGTTATGCAAATTGAACGAAGAAAAGAAAAAATGTGGGTTATATTTAAGAGTTTCCACCGAAGACCAAGCCCGCGAGGGATTTAGTCTTCCAGAACAAAGAGAAAGATTAGAAACTTTTTGTAAATTCAAAGGCTATGAAATAGTAGACTATTATGAGGACGCTGGAATAAGTGCTAAAACTGGAAATCATAGACCAGAGTTTGAAAGATTAAAAGAAGATATTAAGTCTAAAAGGGTAAATACTATTGTTGCTCTAAAATTAGACAGAATAACAAGAAGTATTTATGATTGGGAAAATCTAATGACATTTTTAGATGAGAATAATGCCTACCTTGATTGTGTAAATGATGAGATAAATACTACAAGCGCAAATGGAAAAATGATTTCAAGACTTTTAATGAGTGTTAGTCAAAATGAAATAGAGAGAACTAGCGAAAGAACAAAAATAGGACTAGCTGGTGCAATAAAATGTGGTCATATTCCTCACGTTGCACCATTAGGCTATAAACACGAAGATAAAAGATTGGTAATAGATTATTCTACTAAAGATATTGTAGTTAGAATATTTGATTTATATTATAATGGCTATTCTTATCAGAAAATAAGTAATCTATTCAATGAAGAAGAAGTATTAGGAAAAGATAACTGGAGAGATTCAACAATACAAACTATTCTTGAAAATGAAATATATAAAGGTGATTTTGTTCACGGAAAAAGAACAAAACACCCAACTTATTATGAAGATGTAGTCGAGCCTATTATCTCAAAAGAAATGTGGGCAGACTGTCAAGTACAGAAAAAGAAAAATTCTAGGAGCTATCAAAGAACATTAATTTATTTGTATTTGCAAAAGTTAAGATGTCCTAAATGTAACAGAATACTAGGAGGAAAAGCAACTACAAAGAAAAATGGCAATGCCTACTTCTACTATTATTGTAATGATTGCAAAATTGAATTTAAAGAAAAAGTTATAAATGACTATTTCAATCAGTTTATTAGTGAATTAGTAGAATATGACTCTGTTGTAAATCAATTCTTCTTGCCTATGATAAAGCAAAAATTTGATGAGCCTAAAGAACAATTAGAGAAAGAAATAAAAGAGCAAAATAACAAACTTGAAAGAATTAAAAAAGCCTATATCAATGGAGTATTTGAACTAAAAGAATATAACGAAGAAAAGAAAATTGTAGAAAAGGCTATTGAAGAATTACAAAACAAACTAGAAACTACTGATTGCACCGAAGAACTAAAATTTACACCAAAAGACATTTTACTAAAAAGAGATATTGACTTTATCAATAAAGTAAAACTAGAAAAAGAATATAAAGCAAGAACTAAAACTTGGAAAGATTATACCAGACAAGAACAAGCAGAACTTATAATGAAATATGTTGATGATATAGAACTTGCTTTAGTTGGTAAAGAAATAATTGTAAATCAGATTAACTTTAGAGATTCAATTTGCAAACCTTGTCAGGAATTATATGATAATGGTTATATAGATACTACAAAACCTATGATATTAGGTAATATGCTTGGTAGTGTTAGATTTAGTAATTACTTGCCAGAGGAAGAAGTCGGAGAAATCATTATGAGATTAAGACAATATTATGATGTTCATTATACAGAAGCAACTTACTATGTTGATAAGCAGATGTTCTATTTTAACTTTGCTGAAGATAACTCTGCTATTGTTAGAGTGTTCCCTTTAGAAGACTACTATAAATTAGATCCAGATAATAAAATGGAGACTTATGAATTTGGAATTATCTATATTAGTGAAGAAGATAAATTCCAAATGAAAGAAATTGATACTGCATTTGATTATATACCAGATGAAAGTAATGATAGTGTAATTTATATGAAAGAGCCTACTCCTATTTCAGTAGGTGTTAAGC
>CAPNDH010000054.1 GCA_948664205.1 uncultured Clostridia bacterium
TGTATGATATTCCATTTGGTATTATATATTGGCTTTCGAATAAGTCTAGGTCTTTATCGTTTACGCCAATGTATTTTATAGAATCTGTTACTTTTTGTTCTTCCATTTTTGCCTCCTCTTTTCTTTGCTAGTTATATCATATATTGATATTATTATCAATATTTAGCTATATATACTTATTACAATTACTTCCGCTTTCAATTATAGTACTAATGCTTTCTTTGGACAAAATTTTGAGCATTTACCACATTTTATACATTTATCATAGTTTATTTCAGGTACTTCAAAGTCTTTTTGAGTTAATGCTCCTACTGGGCAAACTTGCACTGCAGGGCATTTATGATTTTGTGGGCAATTTTCTACTATTATTTTTAATTTGTTTTCCATATATTTTCCTCCTTTATATTACTATTTAAGTTACTTTAAATATTTTTCTAGTTTTATAATTTTTGTTGCTACTTTTTTTACAAATGCTTCGTCATGCTCTACAAATATAAGTGTTGGTTTATATTTTAGTATTACTTCTTCTATTTGTATTCTTGTTAGAATATCTATATAGTTTAGCGGTTCATCCCATATATAAATGTTTGTGGTTTCTGATATGCTTTTTGCTATTAGTACTTTTTTCTTTTGTCCTTCACTCATTTTGCTTATGTCGCTTTCAAATTCTGAATTTGTAAAACCCATTTTCGATAACATTGCTTTAAATATGCTTTCATCTACTTGATTTTGCTTTGCATATTCTTTCAGTGTTCCTTTTAAGTTTTCTGTACTTTGTGATACATATGATATTTTTATGTCATTTATTTTTTTAAAATTTCCTGTATAGTTTATTTCTTCACCCATTATAAGTTTTAGTATGCTTGATTTTCCTGCACCGTTTTTACCAGTTATTGCAATTCTATCTCCATTTTCTATTTCAAATGATACTTTATCAAATATAGCTTTTTTGTTATATTCTATTTGCAAATTATTAGCTACTATTAATGGGCTTTTTCTACTTTCTAATGGTGTTATTTTTAAGGCATCTGCTTTTTCTATATTGTGTAATAATGTAGATTTTTGCTGTATTGTTTTTTCTATTCTTTTTTCCATTACTTTAGCTTTTTTCATCATTTTTGCTGATTGATGCCCTACATAGCCTCTATCTATACTACAACCAGAATTGTTAGTATTATATTTAGTTTTTTCTATTTTGTCTGACCATTTTGATGTATTTTTTGAGGCTATTTCTAACCTATTTATATCTTTTGTTAATTTTTCGTTTTGAGTTTGCTCAAAGTTATCTTGAGCTTCTTTATTTTCCTTCCATGAAGTGAAATTTCCTTTTTGTATATCTATATTTGTATTGTTTATAGAAATAATATGGTCTACTACTTTATCTAAAAAGTCCCTATCATGTGACACTAGTATGAAACTTTTTTTCTTTTTTAAGTATTCTACTAAATTTTCTTTTGTTTCACTATCTAAGTGATTTGTTGGTTCATCTATGAGTAAAAAGTTGCCTCCTTTTAGAAATAAACTTATTAAAAGTATTTTTATTTGTTCTCCACCACTTAACGAGCAAAAATTTCTATAAAGAATTTCTGCATTTGTGTTTAGTAAGTTTAATTCTTTTATGATTTCCCAGTCTTCTACATTTGGCGCAATTCCATTAACTATCTCTATTGCCATTTTTTCTTTATTTTTTACTTCAAAAGGGAAGTAATCAAATTCTACATTTTTTGATATTGTTCCTTTGTATTCATACTCACCTAATAATAGTTTTAAAAAAGTGGTTTTTCCCTTGCCATTTCTACCTATTAGTCCTAGTTTCCAGTCTGTATCTATGTTAAATGACACATTTTCAAATACATTGTTTATACTTCCTTCATAGCCAAATGTTAAATTATTTACATTTATTAATGACATATTTTCTCCTTATTTATTTTATTTTTACTCCTAATAAATACATTAAGTCTAATGATTGAAACTCATTTATTATCGCTCCTTTTATATCTTCTATTGATACTGCTATTCCTTCAATTATACTATCTGATAAATCTACTGCCTTTAGACTTGTTTTGAAAAATTGTGCTCTTGTTAAATCTGCTTCTTTTAATATTATATTTTTTGTTTCATTTTCATTAAAACAGCTATTTCTTAGCATTGTATTTTTAAATAGAATATTTTTCATACTTGACATTGATAAATTAGTATAATTCATATTTACATCTATAAAGCCTATATCATATAAGCCACTTTCAATAAAGTTACAACCTGTTAATTTGCAGTTATTAAATTCACATCTTATAAAACTACAATTATCAAAAGAAGTGTTTGAGAAATTACAATTGTTGAACTGTATATCTATAAAAGTATTTTTCTCTAAATTACTATTTATAATTTCTGCATTGTTTATTATTGCTCTTTTTATTGTTATGTCTGTAAGTTCTATTTCTTCTTTTTTATAGTCCTCAATAATAATGTTTTCTATTTCGTCATCTTTTTGTATTTCTTCTATTAAATTTTCTATTTTATTTAAATTTTCTAATAGTATTTTTTGTGGTTTTAATATAGACATTATTTTACTCCTATTCTAATTGTATTATTTACCTATAAAAAATTTTAATTTGTTAATTTATATTTATAAATTTTTTCGTAACATCCATCTCCTATTGGTGCGTTTTTTAAAATTTCTATTTCATATACTATATTATCTCGTTCCATATCTTCTCCTATTTATTTTTTATTTATATAATTTTGTAGCCATAATATCATAAAAAACAAAAAAATCATAGACTTATATGATATAAAATCTATAATTTTTTGTTTTTTGATAAATAATTTTATTCTATTGAATTTGTTATTGACATTATAATGTTTAAGTTTACTGGTATTTCTTCTACTTTGGAGTTTTGTATTTCGTTTGTGTTTTGAATTTCATATTCTTTTTTAATATTGTCTTGTTTTTTTATTTCTTCATATTTTTCCTTTAATTGTTCTATTCTTTCTCTACTACAGTATTCTTCTTTATGCCATTCGTAAACTAGAATACCTCTCCTATAATATTTACCTACTAATACACTTTTTTCTCCTTTTATGTAAAAGTTATCTCCTGTTTTTATTCCAAGGTCTCCTATATTTTCATATCCTCTTTCATTCATATAATCTTCAATATCAAAATTACCATTTGCATAAATTGTTTTTGTTGGTATATTGCCTACTTCTATATATTCTTTTCCTAAATTCATAACTTGTACATATCCAATAACTGCCCTTATTGGGTTCCATGTTTTTAGTTCTGCTTTTGACCACATCATTATATAGAATACTATGGCAAATACTATAATTATAATAGCACTTATTCCTATAACTTTTCTTACTTTTTTATTTTTTTCATATTCTTTTTGCTTTAATATTGCTAATATTCTTGAATCTAAATCTATTTCTTTTACATTTTCTTTCTGACCATTTAAAAGTTCTATAATACTAACATTAAATATTTCTGATAATGGTTTTAACATAGCTATATCTGGAAAGCTTAAGTCTCTTTCCCATTTAGATATTGCTTTATCTGTTAAATTTAATTTTTCAGCTAATTCCTTCTGTGTCATATTTTTTTCTTTTCTAAGTTCTTGTATAAATTTTCCAAATTTTATATTATCCATTTTGTATCACTCCTTGATGGTATTTTATAACTATTTGGCAAAATATTCAATCGACTTTTGGTAGAGATTGAATTATGTACAATAATATTGGGACATTTCTTAAAAAAGAAGATAAAATTTTGTTATCTTCTTTTTCTTCTCCTCTAGTTGTAAGTGCAATTTGATGATAAATAGTATTTTCTGGCTTTATTGCAATAAAATTCTCCCATATATTATACTACTTTTTTATATTATAGTTAAGTTTTTTCAAAATTATGAAAAAACTTTTGCTTTTTATGAACTTTTTTCATTTCTAATTTAATAAGTTTTAATTGTATATTTGAAAAGAGATTTTCGGGTGCGTCCCAAAAATCTCTTTTTTCTATTCCTCTATTTCCTCAAACTGACTATTATATAAATCTGCATAAAATCCGCCTTTTTTAAGTAGTTCTTCGTGTGAGCCTTGTTCTACTATGTCGCCGTGGTTCATTACTAGTATTAGGTCAGCGTTTTTTATTGTTGAAAGCCTATGGGCTATTATGAAGCTTGTTCTGCCTTTCATTAGGTTATCCATTGCAGATTGTATTTGCAATTCGGTTCTTGTATCTATTGAACTTGTTGCTTCATCTAATATTAGTATTTCTGGATCTGCTAGTATTACTCTTGCTATTGTTAGTAATTGTTTTTGACCTGCTGAAATATTACTTGTTTCTTCATCTAGTATCATGTCATATGCTTGTGGCAGTGTTTTTATGAAGTGGTGTACGTGTGCTGCTTTTGCTGCTTCTATTACTTCTGTGTCTGTAGCATCTGGCTTACTGTAACGTATATTTTCTTTTATACTTCCTCCAAATAACCAAGTATCTTGAAGTACCATTCCGAACATTTTTCTTAAGTCTTCTCGCTTAAAGTCTTGTATATTTATTCCGTCTACTAATATTGCTCCTTTGTTTACATCGTAAAAACGCATTAATAGTTTTACCATTGTTGTTTTTCCGGCTCCTGTTGGTCCTACTATTGCTATTTTTTGACCGTCTTTTACTTCGGCACTGAAATCATTTATTATTATTTTGTCTTTATCATAACCAAATTGTACGTGGTCGAATGTTACATTTCCTTTTAGACCTTTTATAGATTTTGGACTTTCTACATCTTTTGCTTCTTCTGGCTGTTCTAAAAATTCAAATACTCTTTCTGCTGCTGCGACCATTGCTTGTAACATACTTGATACTTGTGCTATTTGGTTTATTGGCTGTGTGAATTGTTTGTTATATTGTATAAATGATTGTATGTTTCCTACTGTAATTTTTCCTTGTATTGCTAAATACCCACCTAATATGGCTACCGCTACATATCCTACATTTCCTATAAAGTTCATTATTGGGTGTATTAGGCCTGATAGGAATTGAGATTTCCATGCTGAAGAATATAGTTCATTATTTGCTTTTCTAAATTCTTCTAAGGCTTTTTCTTCTCCTCCAAAGGCTTTTACTATTGTGTGACCACCATATACTTCTTCTACTTGACCATTTACGTGGCCTAAGTAATCTTGTTGTTTTTTAAAGTATTTTTGTGACTTTTCTACTATTATTCTTACTATTACTACTGTAACTGGTAATATTAGTAATGATATAAGTGTCATTTCTACACTTATTGATAGCATCATTATTAATATTCCTATTAATGTACATACTGCTGTTATTATTTGTGTAATACTTTGATTTAAGTTTTGTGAGACTGTATCTATATCGTTTGTAACAATTGATAAAACTTCTCCTTTTGTTTTTTTGTCAAAATAACTCATTGGCAATTTGTTTATTTTTTTAGCTAGGTCATTACGTAAGCTATAAGTTAGTTTTTGCGATACCCCTGTCATTGTAAAACCTTGCACTAGTGAGAATAACGCACTTATTAGGTATAGGGTAAGTAGACTTAAAAGTATTGCCCCTATTTTGCCAAAGTTTATTCCTTCTCCTCCTGATAATTTGCTTACTAAACCATTAAATATTTCTGTTGTTGCATTTCCTAATATTTTTGGTCCTACTATTGAAAATATTGTACTTCCTATTGCAAATATTATTACTATTGCTACTGCTATTTTATATTTTGATAAATAATCTTTTATTAATTTTTTTGTAGTTCCTTTAAAATCTTTTGCTTTTTCTATTGTTTTTCCTGCGTGTCCCCTTCCGAGGTCCGCCCATTGGTCCTGGCATACTTAGTCCACCTCCTTACTGTTATTTCCATTTAGTTCTTCTTCTGATAATTGTGAAATTGCTATTTGTTTATATGTTTCACATGTTTTCATTAATTCTTCATGTGTTCCTTTTCCTACTACTTTTCCTTCTTCTAATACTACTATTTGCTCTGCATTCATTATTGTACTAATACGCTGTGCTACTATTATTACTGTTTTCCCTTTTACTTCTTTTGCTAAAGCTTCCCTTAATGCTTTATCTGTTTTTAAGTCTAATGCTGAAAAACTATCGTCAAATACTAATATTTCTGGTGATATTGCAATTGCTCTTGCTATTGATAAACGTTGTTTTTGACCTCCAGATACATTATTTCCTCCTTGTGCAATAGGAGAATCGTATTTTTCTTCTTTTGCTAAAATAAATTCTTCTGCTTGTGCTATTTTAGCTGCTTTTATCATATCATCGTCACTCATTTCAGGGTTTCCATATTTTATATTTGATTTTATTGTTCCTGAAAATAGTATTCCTTTTTGTGGTACAAAACCTATTTTTTTCCTTAATTCTTTTATAGGTACATCCTTTATGTTTGTGCCATCTATTAAAAGCTCCCCTCTCGTTACATCATAAAAACGTGGTAGTAAGTTTACTATTGTTGACTTTCCGCTTCCTGTACTTCCTATTATTGCTGTTGTTTCACCTGGTTTTGCTGTAAAGTTTATATCTGTTAGCATTTCTTCATCTGCATCTGGATATCTAAAACATACATTTTTAAATTCTACTAAGCCTTTTTTATCTTCTTTAAATCTTTTTATTTTTTCTTTATTAGCTATACTTAAATCTTTTTCTAATACTTCATTAATACGTTTTGCTGATACTGCTGCACGTGGTAGCATAATTGATATCATTGAAATCATTAGGAAACTCATTACTATTTGCATTGTATATTGTATAAATGCCATCATGTCTCCAACTTGCATTATGCCTTCATCAACTTTGTGGCCTCCTACCCATATTATAAGTAGCATTACACTGTTCATTACAAACATTAAGGCTGGGAACATTATGCTCATTGCACGGTTTACAAATATGTTTGCTTTCATTAGGTCTTTATTAGAACTATCAAAACGTTCTTCTTCTCTTTTGCTTGTATTAAATGCTCTTATTACTGGAAGACCTGTTAATATTTCTCTTGATACTAGGTTTAGTTTATCTACTAATTCTTGTAATACTTTGAATTTTGGCATTGCTATTGTAAATAATGTTAATACAACTCCTATAACACATAAAATAGCGAAACCTATAATCCATGCCATAGATGTGTCACTATTAGCAAGCACCCTTAAAAATCCACCTATTCCTATAATTGGTGCATATACAACTACTCTAAATAGCATAGAAATTAGACCTTGTATTTGTTGAATGTCGTTTGTACTTCTTGTTATTAATGATGCTGTTGAAAACTCTCTAAATTCTTTTGTAGAGAAATTCATTACTTTTTTGAATACTTTATCTCTTAAAGTTCTTCCTAAATTAGCAGCTACTCTAGAAGATAATAACATAATTACAATTGCTGATATCATACTAATTAATGCAATTCCTAACATTTGAAGTCCTGATATAAATATATAGTTATTTTGAATTTTATCTGTATTCATTCCTATAGCTTTGTATTCTTCTTTTACGCTACCTATTGCTGCTTGTGCTAAAATTGAGTCATTCATTCCATTTAGGCTTTCTTCTATCTTTTCGAACATAACATCAAACTGGTCTTGTGGCATTGCACCTAATAATTCTAACAAGCTCATTTGGTTCATTATTGCTGGTGGAATTGG
>CAPNDH010000055.1 GCA_948664205.1 uncultured Clostridia bacterium
ACTAGATATTTGTGTTTAATACTAGTTACCCACTCGATTTAGCGAAGAGCCAAAAATGATATAATATAGACATAATACGGTTGGAAGATTATTGTAAAATTTACAACATCTTATACACAGAAAGGTAGGTAGCATCATGAAAAACAGAGAAATTGGTCATATTATATCAAAAGGAGGTAATGTAGAAGACATACGGAAAGTAATTCCTAAATTTCCAGCTAATCCAACAAAAGATACTTTTGTTAAATTGGGTTATGCAGAATCTACTGCTAGGCGGTATATTTCTTTATTAAATCAGAACAACTCTAACAAAGCAACTGAAAAAACACAGAGTTGTGTTGAAGTACAGACAGATGACCTTATGAATCTGGTTCAATCTGCTAATGCTAATTATGATAATATATTAGTTGACACATGTGCTTTAACATCTGAACAAGGCAGGAATATAATAGATAATGCTAAGCAGGTAACATTTATATTTGCAACATTGGAGGAAATGGACAAAAAGAAAAAGAATGGCACAAAGTCCTTGACAGAAAATATAAAAGAATATACTTCTAAAATATTGAGTTCTCCTGACAAATATATGCTATCAAGGTTCAGCGGATATTCCGACGAGCAATATGTTGATAACATATTGTTGCAATATATGCAAATACTGCCTAAGCAAATCAGACCAACATTGCTAACAGCAGATAGAAACTTAGCAGCTAAAGCAGTGGCTTTTGAGTTGAATTATATTTTTGTAGAGCAAAATGGAAATACAAAACCTAATAAAAAACTTGGTCATGGCATTTTTCTATCTAAAAGAAATGATGAACTTTACATTTTTAATAAGGGAACTTTTAAATTTGAAATTCATCGTGATGGAAATATAATACCAGGTGTAGCCAACGTAGAAATTAAGGTTCAGCATGGAGATACTCTACAGGTATATGAAAAAAAGAATTCTAAAATCACAAAGCATGTCATAAATATATGATTAATTTTTTATAACAAATCATTTCTACCAAACGGGAAACTAATAATTATAGTTTTCCGTTTTTCTTCGATAATAAAAACAAATAACATAATACTTGTCATCAAGTATTATGCTATTTAACTTTTCATCATAGGACTATGCCTATGGCATTGGCATACCGCCTCAAATATCTATATTTTCCAAATTATATAATGATTTTTTATAGAAGTCAACAACTTAAAAACAAAAGTTTGTAAAAAATAATCTAATAAGTATTGAAAATTATAAATGATTAGTGTATATTATAATATGTTCAAAATGAAAAGGAGAAATATAGAATGTTTTTATCAATTATATTGATAGTAGTTGGATTTATCCTACTTATAGTAGGAGCAGATATGTTAGTAAATGGGGCAAGTGGAGTAGCTAAAAAGTTTCATATACCAGAAATAATAATAGGGCTTACAATTGTTTCTATTGGAACCTCTATGCCAGAGTTATTTGTAAGTATAACTTCTGCAATAGATGGCTATTCAGATATGGCAATAGGAAATGTTGTTGGAAGTAATTTGTGTAATTTATTATTAATTTTAGGATTAGCAAGTATACTAAGACCTGTTAAATTCCAAAAAGAAACAATAAAATATGAAATACCAATGTGCTTGATATTTACAATAATACTTATGATATTTGCAAGCACAGGAGGTACAATATCAAAAGTAGAAGCAATAGGTTTATTAATTCTATTTATCTTATTTATTGGATATACAATAATTATGGCAAAAAAGCAAAGTATAAATAATGCATTAGTTGAATTAGAAGAAGAAGAAAAAAAGCAAAATAATATAGTAAAAAATATAATATTTATAATACTAGGAATTATTGCACTGAAAATAGGAGGAGACTTAGCAGTAAATAATGCTGTAAATGTTGCAAAAATTGTAGGACTAAGTGAAAAAATAATAAGTTTAACAATACTTGCAATAGGGACAAGCCTTCCAGAGCTTGTAACAAGTGTAGTAGCAGCACTAAAAGGAGATAGCGATATTGCAATAGGCAATATAATAGGCTCAAATATATTTAATATATTATTAATACTAGGAGTTTCAGCAATAATAAAACCTATTACATATAATATGTCATATAATTTTGATTTAATGCTTTTAGCCGTCTCAACAATAATATTAGCAATATTCCCATATATACCACCTAAAAGGGAAATGAGTAGATTAAATGGAGTATTATATTGCTTGATGTATGCTTCATATATAGGAATGCTATTTATGAAATAAGAAAGGAGAAATAAAAATATGGCAACTACAAATGAGTATATAGAATATGTATGTGAACAAATAAATGGAATAGGAGCTATTAGATATAAAAAAATGTTTGGAGAATTCATGGTATATGTTAATGACAAGCCAGTTATTATAGTTTGCGATAACAATGCATTTGTAAAGAAACTAGAATGTATAGAAGAAATGATGAAAGATGCAAAATCAGGATATCCATATAAAGGAGCAAAAGAACATTATATACTAGATATTGATAATTCGGAATTTTGCAAAAGTGTTGTAAGCAAAATAGAAGAAGTAACGCCTATACCAAAACCAAAGAAAAAGAAAGAATAAAAATAAATAAAGTAAGTTTAAAAAGTAGCATTTTGCTAAATTAAACTTACTTTTTTATATAGTAGGAAAGTTATGCCAGTGGCATAACTTTCTGTACTATATAATTATGGCGGAAGTTAGATTTTGTAGCAGTTTCCAGTGCATACAAAATCTTGGTTTCGGTTTTTTAGTATTTTTATAAAAATATATGTAATAATATAAATAACTAAGGAGGGGTGTAAATGTGTACAGCAGTAACATATAAAACAAAAGATTTTTATTTTGGACGTACATTAGATTATGAATTTTCTTATGGAGATGAAGTAACAATAACTCCGAGAAATTATCCATTTCATTTTATAGAAGAAGGAAATATAGATACTCATTATGCAATAATTGGTATGGCATATGTAACAGAAAATTACCCATTATATTATGATGGGGTAAATGAAAAAGGCCTAGCAATAGCAGGATTAAATTTTGTAGGTAATAGCTACTATAACGAAAAGGTAGAAGGAAAAGATAATATAACTCAATTTGAATTTATACCATGGATTTTAAGTAAGTGTGCCACTGTAAATGAAGCACGAAAACTAATTGAGAAAATAAATTTAATAGATAGACAATTTAATGAAATTTTACCAGTAGCACAGCTTCACTGGATTATATCAGACAGTAGCGAAAGTATAACAGTAGAAGCTTTAAAAGAAGGTATAAAAATATATGAAAACCCAGTAGGAGTATTAACCAATAACCCAACTTTTGATATGCAAATGTTTAACCTAAATAACTATATGAGTTTATCAACAAAAGAACCACAAAATACATTTTCAAAAGATATAAATTTAAAAACATATAGTCGTGGAATGGGAGCAATAGGTTTACCAGGTGATTTGTCATCACAATCAAGATTTGTACGAGCATCATTTGTAAAATTGAACTCAATTTCTCCAGAAGGGGAAAAAGAAAGTGTTAGTCAATTTTTTCATATATTAAATTCAGTAGACCAACAAAGAGGTTGTTGTGATTTAGAAGATGACAAATACGAAATAACAATATATACTTCATGTTGTAATACAAACAAAGGAATATATTACTATACAACTTATGATAATCATCAAATTACAGCAGTAGATATGAATAAGGAAAATTTAGACAGCAGTGAACTTATAAGATACCCTACAATAAAAGATGAACAAATAAATATACAAAATTAATTCTAAAGGAATAGTTGCGAACTATTCCTTTTTGTGTTAATATTTGACTATAAAATAATAATTTTAAATTAAGGAGCTAATATAGTAATGGAAGATTTAAATACATTAGAAAAATTAGAAGAATATTTTAAAAAAGTAAATTGCTATGGTGAATATAACTACTGTTTTACATGTCAAATAGAACCATCAATACTTCCTATGTTATTTGGAGCAGTTGGAGCAATTATTGAAGTGAAAAGAAACAAAAATGTAATGGGATATTTATTTAATAAGTTTGATAAAGGTATATGCCTTATTCCAATAGTTTCAGATACATTAACAAAAAATAGAATTGATATAGATAATTATGTTTTTATAAATAATGATGAAATAGAAAAAGTAATTATAAAAAATGAAGATATAGTCTATAAAAAAATAAAAATAATTCTAAAAAATAAAACAAAATATACTATGAGAGCTGTAAAAAAGATTAAAAATATTGAATATCATGAGAAAAACTTAAATAACTTTCTTTCATTTTACAAATAATAAAAAATAAGAATGAAAAGAAAGGAAGAATTATATGCGGGTTAGTTATTGGATTAATAATACCATTTATAGGTACAATGTTAGGTTCAGCAATGGTATTTTTTATGAGAAATAAAATAAATAATAAAATAAAAAAATTACTTTTAGGTTTTGCAGCAGGTGTAATGATAGCGGCGTCAATTTGGTCACTACTTATACCATCACTAAACATGGCAGAAGAACAAGGAAAAAATGGCTGGGTTCCATCTGCAATAGGTTTCTTATTAGGAATGGTATTTTTATTAATTTTAGATAGTATAATTCCACATATGCACTTAGAAAGCACTAAACCAGAAGGAATGAAGTCACGTTTAAAGAAAACAACAATGCTAATTCTTGCAGTAACACTTCATAATTTGCCAGAAGGAATGGCAGTAGGAGTAACATTTGCTGGTGCTATTCTGGGGAATAGCGGAATTACAGTAGCAGGAGCATTTATATTATCTATTGGAATTGCAATACAAAACTTTCCAGAAGGAGCCATAATATCAATGCCATTAAAAAGTGAAGGAATGTCAAAACCAAAAGCATTTTTATATGGAACACTATCTGGAATAGTAGAGCCAATAGGAGCAATAATAACAATATTATTAACAAATATAGTAATACCAATACTTCCATACCTACTATCATTTGCAGCAGGAGCAATGATATATGTTGTAGTAGAAGAACTGATACCAGAATCGCAAGCAGGAGAGCACTCAAACATAGGGACAATAGGTGTAGCAATAGGGTTTGTTATTATGATGATTTTGGATGTGGCACTAGGCTAGAGAATAATAAAGGAGAAAAACAATAATGAAATTATATGTAATAAGACATGGAGAAACTGATATGGGTAAAAACAGAGTTATCGCTACTGTTGAAGAACCTTTAAATGAAAAAGGAAAAGAACAAGCAATAAATGTTGGAAAAGAGTTAAATTCTCTAAATATAGACTTAATATACTGTTCTCCTATTGGGAGAGCAAAACATACATTAGAATTACTTAATCTAAAAAAGGATATACCTGTAATTATAGAAGATAGAATAAAAGAAAGAGATGTTGGAGTATATGAAAAAGTAAGTTTTCATGATATAGATTGGAAGATATTTTGGGGATATAATTCAGAAACAAAATATACTAAATTAGAATCAATGAAAAATGTATATAAAAGAGTTGCTAGTTTTTTAGATGAACTTAAAGAAAAACATAAAGATAAAAATATATTATTGGTAACTCATGGAGGAGTATCAAGAGCAATTTATTGGTATTTTAATGGGATTGATAATACTTTATTTACATGTGAAAATTGTAAAATATATGAATATAATATTTAGAAATTTTAAATGAAACAAAAAAATGCTGATTTAAGGAGTAATTAAATATGGAAAATATAATAAAAGTTGGACTAGGAATAATGATAAAAGATGGAAACAAGATACTACTAGGACATAGAGCAAAAACAAGAAAAGATACTGGAGGAATACACGAGCCAGATACATGGACATTTCCAGGAGGAAAGCAAGAATATAATGAAACAGTATTAGAAGGAGCAATTAGAGAAGTGAAAGAAGAAACAAACCTAGATATTTCTGAATTAGAAGTTTTTAGTGTTTCAGATGATATTCAGCCTAATAAGCATTATGTAACAATACAAATAATTGCTAATAAATACTCAGGAGACTTAAAAATAATGGAACCTACTAAAGAAGACAAATGGAAATGGTATGATTTAGACAATTTACCAAGTAATATATATACACCAACTAAACATTTTATAGATAAATATAAAAATAGTAAAAGATAGAAATATAAAGGAGATATTATGAAATCAATATTAGAGCAATATTTGGATATATTAGAATATAATAAAAGGCCACAATTTTTAGATAAATATTTACAAACACCAAGTTTATTAAGACTTAAAAATATTGGATATTTTTGTGGAATGGACTATGCCTCTAAAGAAATATATTCATTTAATGAGTATATTTCAAGATATGATCATTCATTAACTGTTGCACTTTTAACATGGCATTATACAAAAGATGAAAAACAGACACTTGCAGGTCTTTTTCATGATATAGCAACACCATGCTTTTCTCATGTAATTGACTATATGAACAAAGACTATGAAAATCAAGAAAGCACAGAAGAATATACAGAAAAGATTTTAAAAGAAGATACATATTTGAATGAATGTTTAAAACAAGATAACATATTACTAGAAGATATAACAGACTTTAAAAAATATACTATTGTAGATAATGATAGACCTAAATTATGTACCGATAGACTAGATGGGCTAATATTAACAGCATTATTTTGGCCAAAGGCAATTAATATTAATGATGCAAAAAATATAATTCATGATACACAAATAGTAATAAATGAAGAAGGAAATCAAGAAATAGGATTTAAATCTAGTGAAATTGCAAACTTTGTTTTAAAAGTAAGCCAAACTATAGATATATTTTGTCATTCAAACGAAGATAATTATATGATGGAGCTACTTGCAAGTATAACAAGAGAAGCTATACAAAATAAGTATATATCATATAATGATTTATACATATTAAATGAAAAAGAATTAATAGATATTTTAAAAAATTGCAACAATAAAGAAATAACTAAAAAATTAATAAAATTTATGAATATAAAAAAAGAAAATATACCAGAAATAAGCATAGATAATATAAAAGCAAGAGCATTAAATCCATTAGTAAATGGAGAAAGATTAATACATTAAAAATAATAATAGAAAGGAGATAAAAGTAAAATGGAAAAGTCAAAAGTATATTTTACAAAAGAAATTACACCAGAAAGTTTAGTCAAAATTTATGAGGAACTGTGAGTAAAATTAAAAGGAAAAGTAGCAGTTAAGTTACATTCAGGAGAAGAAGGAAATCAAAATTATTTAAGACCTGAATTTGCAAAAGCAATTGTAGAAAAAGTAAATGGAACAGTTG
>CAPNDH010000056.1 GCA_948664205.1 uncultured Clostridia bacterium
TGCCCTAAAATAAACGTAAATTTACGTTATAACAGCCCAGATGGGATTCGAACCCACGAATGCTCGGTTGACTCCCGAGTGCTTTAACCAACTAAGCTACTGAGCCTAAAAAATAAGCATATATATTTTATATCATAAATTTATGTTAATGTCAACACTTTTTATAAAAAATATTGCTAAAAGTTGAAAAAAGAGTTAAAATTTAATCATAATTATTAAATAGTATGTATAAAAAAGCATATAAATATCAATAAAAAGTTGAAATTCAGAGTATATTATAACAATAAGAGGAGAAGTAAAATGCCAGAACCAATAGAAATAACAAATATGAAAAATAATTCAAATAATAGAGAATATGTATTAAATACTGTAAAAGAAAATGGAAAATTGTTAGAATTTGCAAGTGAAGAATTAAGAAATGATAGAGAAATAGTATTTGAAGCAGTTAAAAATAATGGAGAAGCTTTAGAATTTGCAAGTGATATGCTGAAAGGGGATAGAGAGATAGTATATGAATCTGTAAGTAAGCTAGGATGGACTTATTGCTATACAAGAGAAAATTTACTATTAGATAAAGAACTTTTAATAGCTGGACTTAAAAAAAGTGGTCAAATACTATATTTTTCTCATCCTAATATGAGAGATGATAAAGAAGTTGTATTAGAAGCTGTAAAAAATAAAGGAATAATAATAAAATATGCAAGTAGTAGATTAAGAGAAGATAAGGAAATAGCACTAGAAGCGATGAAACAAGATAAGAGTTGTTATATATTTTTAGGTGAAAATATAAAAAAAGATGAAGATATATTAGCTTTGAAATAGGTTAATATTAAATCGCTTTAAAATCCGTCCCCAGTAGGTAATATACTTTATTTTTTCCATATTCTTTGGAAAGTCATCCATGTTAGTGGTGAATTTCCTTAGAAGATGGTTATGGAAGAATTAGATTTTCTTATGTGGCTTTGCCACTTAGAAAATATTATTCTTGCTTTCCATTTCGCCCTCCATGACAAGGGGTATTCCCCCGCGATCTGCGGGCTGTCGGGTCTTCATTATAAAAATAAAATATATTACCTACTTCTCGCTAGTGCGAAAATAAAATTTACGAATTGCAAATATTTTGGTATTTTTTTCTAAAAATACCAAAAAGTAGCAATGAAATAAATTACACACATATAAAATATTAAAACGGACAAAATAATATTATTAAAATTTATTTTAATAATATTTTTTGAAAGGTGGTTTTAATAATGAAAGTAAAAGATTGTATGTGTAATGATGTTTGCTGTGTTACACCTGATAGCACAGTTCAAGACTGTGCAAAAATAATGTGTAGTAATCATGTGGGTTGCGTGCCAGTGTGTGATACCATGCAAAATGTAGTAGGTTTAGTTACAGATAGAGATGTTATATTAAGAAGTATAGCATGTGACAAAGATACTAAAAATACAAAAGTAAGTGATATAATGACTTGTAAAGTTTGTTGTTGCAACTCAGATGCAGAAATAAAAGAAGCCGAAGACTTAATGTGTAAATATCAAATAAGAAGACTTCCAGTAGTTGATGATCAAAATAAAATAATAGGAATAATAACACTAGGAGATTTAGCTAAAAACAATAATGTAAGTAATGAAAGTGTTTCAAATACTTTAGAAACAATATGTAAGTGTGATGACAAAAATGCTGAATAGAAGTTAGAGGTTGGAAGTTAGAAGTTAGAAGTTGGAATATAGGGTAAATACTTCGAAGAAGTTACCTAAAATCCAACTTCTAACTTCCAATTTCCAACTTCCATTACGTATAATTCATGGACAAACTACATATACTTATATAAAAAACATACATAGGAGAATACTATGGTAATAGATATGAATTATTGGTCAAAAGTTTTTAAAAAACTTTTAGTTTTTATTTTAAGTATTATAGGCATATATTTAGCTTTTAAATTTGCTGTTTTTTATATGCCATTTTTGGTTGCTTTTGTATTATCACTGATATTAGAGCCAATTATTAGATTTTTTATGAGGAGACTAAATTTAAAAAGAAAAACAAGTGCAATTATAGTATTTGTTGTTTCTTTATCAATAATAATTGGATTATTAATATGGGGAATAGTGTCACTTGCTACAGAATCATATAATCTACTTAATGGCTTAAATGGATACTTTGAGATTATTTCAAACAGATTTGAAGCACTAATATCACAAATAGATTTAAGCAAATTGCACTTATCAGGGGAAATAATGAATATTATACAAAATTCAGCAATCGATATATTAAATGGAGTAACTAATTGGGCAAAAGGGGTACTTACAAATTTACTAGAAGTTATTACTTCTATACCGACAATAATGATATATGTAGTTATTACAATATTATCATTATATTTTATATGTACAGATAAAATATATATGTTAGACCAATTAGAACATCATTTTCCTAAAACTTGGGTAAAAAGAATATCAAAATTTGTAAGAGAAGTTTCAACTTCTTTAGGAGCACTCTTAAAAGCACAAGTAATTCTAATTTTGATTTCATTTTTTATTTGCTTAATAGGACTATATATTTTCAAAATAGCAGGTTTAAATGTAGGCTTTCCATTATTAGCTGCTTTAGGAATAGCATTTGTAGATGCACTTCCAATTTTTGGCTCAGCAGCTGTTATGATACCATGGGCTATTATAGCAGGATTTAATGGAGATTTAACCTTAGGAATATCACTTATAGTTTTATTAATAGTTATGTGTATGGTAAGACAATTTATGGAGCCACGTATTGTATCTGGTCAAATTGGAATACATCCAATTTTTACATTAATTGCAATGTATACAGGCTTTAGAATAATAGGTGTTTTAGGTCTATTATTCGGACCAGTTATATTAATTATATTGAAAAATATTTTTAGTGCAATGATAGACAAGGGAGTTGCAAAAGCAATTTTTGAAAGAGAATAAAATTGACATAATTTCCGAAAAGGCTTGCAATTTTGTAACAATTATGTTATCATATACAGGTAACACGTAAAAAATAACATCTATGGAGGGCAAAGTATGATAATTGTTAAAAGCAACAATTTAACAAAGGGAGAACTGAAAAACAAAGAAAGTAAGATTCGGCAATTAGAGTCATATGGATATCCTGCAATGGCAATTCTTCATTTTATGGGAGAAGAAGGAAGTGCATCAATGACATACGAAGAAGGAAAAACTCTTATCACAGTTGATTAGATGTATATAAAAAGAAACAGCTATAATGGCTGTTTCTTTGCTTTATGATATTTTAAGTTATAGCAGTAGGTAGCGCGAAGGAGGTTTCTATTTTAATTAGAGCGAGGCTTTGGTGGCGACGGACAAGAACTGTTAAAGTCGTTAGCTTTGTTACTGTTCTGGTGGAGAAACCCGAGCATAATTAAAAATAGATTCTCCTGGGAGCGTATTTAAAATGTTTACAAAATCACAGAAGTAGGAATATAATCTTCGTCTGGTGGATACACATATTCATCATTAGGTTTTTCAATTTGTTTTAAAGAATTTATTTCAAGTATAGGCATATCTCCGTGATAAGTTCCTTTAGCAATAGTACCTTCTATTTCAACCCATACATTATCACGTAAGGATTCTGCATCTTTATAATGACATAAAAAACCAACTACAACAGTCTGAAAATCAGAAGATATAATCATGTTTCTACCTAAAACAAATTGATCTTTTTCTAAATCATAAACCCTATATACAAAACCAGAAAACTTTATTTTTTGTCCAACATATGTGTCAATATTATCGTGAACAGTTTTCAAAATTGTAGAATAATTTTTATTGGTAAGTTCAGTTATGCCATTGCAGAGAATATCATCATTAACTTTAACGCTAGCTTTATAAAGTTTATAACCAACAACACCACACAGTATAATTACAAAAATAATAATTAGTACGAATATGAATTTAAACAATTTAGTACCGCTTAATTTTATATTATATATGAACATATAAATACCTTCTTTCAAATGGAAGTTGGAAGTTAGAAGTTGGAGGTTAGAAACCTCATTCTAAAATCTTTTATTAATATATATGTATTTTTATTTCTAAATATACTTGTATAATGTATTAAAAAATAGTATATTATAGAATAATATAAGTAAAAAACAAGAATAAAATTTTCTAAGTGGCTTTGCTACATAAGAAAATCTAATTCTTCCATAACTATCTTCTTAGAAAACTCACTGCTATTACATATGACTTTCCTAAGAATATAAAAAAGAAAGAAGATGAATAAGAATTGTTTTCAAGTATAGGAAAATATGCGCCATGTGGGATATTTACAAAAGGACATTTTGCTTTAATTGGTATAACAATAGTAGGCATTTATGTAGCACTGAAACATACCATTAAAAAAAGTAAAGAAGAGATATATGAAATAATAAAAAAAATAACAATACTCATATGCATACTAGAAGTTTTTAAAATAATCTATAGCATATCACTAAATTCCTTATATGAAGTTAATACGTATTTACCACTATATTATTGTAGTATGTTAATATATGCAGGGCTACTTAGTTCATTTGGA
This sequence comes from uncultured Clostridia bacterium, assembly GCA_948664205.1. Classification (GTDB taxonomy): domain Bacteria; phylum Bacillota; class Clostridia; order TANB77; family CAG-508; genus UMGS1663. Next base: position 4,567 of record CAPNDH010000056.1, read on the forward strand.
AAAGGCAAATTTCAAAGAACAGGAGATGTATTTTTAATGGTTGGTTCAACAATAGGAGGCATAGTATTTATACTATACCCATCAACTTCATTACCAACATACCCAGCCTTTCATATTTTAAGTCTTCATAGCTTTTTATATCATGGAATAATGGTATATTTAGGAATACTAGTAAACAAAACAAGATATATAGAATTAGAAAAACAAGATATAAAATATTTTGCAAGTTTAGTAGGAGTACTTTGCATTATAGCATTTATAATAAATAATATTTTTCGGTAGCAACTTAATGTTTATATCACAGAATTTTTCTATTATACCAATTAGAATATTATATAAAATAACAAATGGAAACATTTTATTTAGTATAACTATGGCATTAGCACAAATGACAATACCATTCTATATTTCTTATTATACAATAAAGAAAATAGATAATATAAAAGAAGAACATATATTAAAAAATGAAAATGTAAGATATAATTAATTAAATTTTAAATTGTTGGGGGGAGGCTATTAGCTGTCTGTCCTTCAAAGAAATTACCCTGATTTTCTAAATTATTATAGTAGTTTCGTTGGAGCATGGACGAGCGATGCTCGCGCCTACAATATTTTAAATAAACGGTTGCACAATATACATAAAAATGATATAATACACAATATCGATTATATAAAAATCCTTTTATATCTAGGAAATTCCCTAGCTTATATATAAGTAACTATTAACTTTGTCTATAAGAAAGAAGGTAAAAATATGAAAAAAGGATTAAAGAAATTTCTATTTGTATGTATAGTAGCAGTATTATGCTTTATTGCTTCATTTGTCATGCAATATTATATTGCAGCAGAAACTACTATGAGAATTATGATGGCAATAGCTATGTGGTGTGCACTTTTAGGAGCAATGTTTGTATTAATGGTGCACTTAATTTTAAACAAAGTAGATGTTCTATTATGGATACTAATGGCATTTGAAATAATTTCAATGATATTTTTTCTATCTACATTAGGTAATCCCATGATAAACAATATAGGACTAATTTGTTTCTGTATTGGTTTTGTTCTACTTATAATATACATTTTATATGTATATATAAAAGAACTTATTAAGTTATTCAAAAAATAATATAAAATACAAGAAAAACAAGTAATAAAATATTACTTGTTTTTCTTGATTTTTACGATAAAGAGTGATATAGTTTAACTTGTTATAAAATGTGAAAATTTGGAAAGGAAGAAAAATATGGGATTATTTAAAACATATAGTGAAAAAGAAGTAAAAAGGGTAATGCCAATAATTACTAAAATAAATAGTTTAGAAGAGGAAATTTCTAAATTAACTGATATAGAATTAAAAAATAAAACAAACGAATTTAAAGAAAGATTAAATAAAGGTGAGAGTCTAGATGATATATTACCAGAAGCTTTTGCAGTAGTTAGAGAAGCTTCTAAAAGAGTACTTGGAATGCGCCACTTTGATGTGCAATTAATAGGTGGAATTATACTTCACCAAGGTAGAATTGCTGAAATGAAAACAGGAGAAGGAAAAACATTAGTTGCAACACTACCAGTATACCTAAATGCACTTACAGGAGAAGGAGTACACGTTGTTACAGTAAACGACTACCTAGCAAAACGTGATAGCGAATGGATGGGAAAACTATATCGCTTTTTAGGTTTAAGTGTAGGTCTTGTAATAGCTGGAATGGATCCAAACGAGAAACAACAAGCATATAATTGCGATATAACATATGGAACAAACAATGAATATGGTTTTGACTACTTAAGAGATAATATGGTTATATATAAAAATCAATTAGTACAAAGAAAACTTCACTATGCAATAGTAGATGAGATAGATAGTATTTTAATAGACGAAGCACGTACACCACTTATCATTTCAGGAAGAGCAAATAAATCTTCTGACCTATACAAAAAAGCAGATAACTTTGTAAAAAGATTAAAAGCAAAAGTTATAGTGGAAGAAGATGTTAAAGATTTTGAACAAGCAGAAGATAATGAAAAATATGACTACATAGTAGACTTAAAAGCAAAATCTGCATCATTAACACAAAAAGGAATTAAAAAGGCAGAAGAAGAATTCCACTTAGAAAACTTTAATGATATAGAAAACTCAGAATTAGTACATAACGTAAACCAAGCACTACGTGCACATGGTATTATGAAAAAAGATATAGACTATATAGTTAAAGATGGAGAAGTTCTAATAGTAGACGAATTTACAGGACGTATAATGTATGGAAGAAGATACAACAATGGTCTTCACCAAGCAATAGAAGCAAAAGAAAATGTAAAAATAGCAGATGAATCTAAAACACTTGCAACAATTACATTCCAAAATTACTTTAGAATGTATGATAAATTATCAGGAATGACAGGTACTGCTATGACAGAAGAACCAGAATTCCAAGAAATTTACCATTTAGATGTTATAGAAATACCAACAAATAAAGAAATGGTACGTATAGATAATCATGACATAATATACAAAAATGAAAATGCAAAATTTAGAGCAGTAATAGAAGAAATCAAAAAGAG
>CAPNDH010000057.1 GCA_948664205.1 uncultured Clostridia bacterium
TTTCTAATTGATATTAGGCATAACCCTTCTGAAAATGATAGGCTTATGTATAGATATATAATCGATAGTGAGAGACCTTGCATTATAATTACAAGTAAAGCTGATAAAATAGCTGTTACCAAAGTTGATACACAAGTAAAGAATTTACAAGAACAATTAAACCCATTAAAAGATTTAACCTTCATACCATTTTCAGCCGAAAGAAAAATTTATACTGAAAATGCTTGGGAAGAGATAGAAAAATTTATAAAAATAGAAGAATAGAAATAAAACTATTCTTCTATTTTTATTATATATCGATTTAAATTGGAAAATTTTGTGCAAATGCTTGATTTTATGTTAAATTTAGTGTATAATTATATTATGTAACATTATTAACTAAGTGGTTATGTATAATCACACTACAATAGGAGGTTTGTACTATGGCAAAATTCAATATGAAAGAGTATGAAAACTTTATGGAAGAGGAGGCAAGACAGGACCGGTTGCAGGAAGAATTAGAAAGCAAACGTTAGTTTGAAACTTTAGGCTCTGAATACGATTGGCATGATTATCTTGAAAAGCAGGAGGAGGAAAGACGGCGCGAAGAGTTCAATCATTATCCTGAATATGATGGATACTTTGACAAAGACGACTTCGAGGATGACGACTGCAATGAAGATGGCTATGATCCCGATGATATGGAGACCGCCTATGATCCTTATGGTGACTTACTTTTTGTCCCTGATGAATATGACGGATACTCTGATGAAGACGACTCTGACGATGACTACTTCATTGATGATTTGTTGTATTTAGATGATTCTGACCTCGAAGGTATGTCTGCTACCACAGAAAGGATCAGTAGAAAGGCAGTCGCAAGAAACCGGCATCATGCTGCTGAAAGAGCGAAAAGGAAAGCTGAAAAATCGGCTGAAATCTTGAAAGGTAAGTTTTGGAAACTTTATTCTGAAGTTACTAGCCGGAAAGAATCTAATCACTATCGTTCGCATTTTAATGAAAGGGATGCCTTTATAGAAGGAGAATACCTTAGACCTAACGAAATGCGCCGGTTGTATTATTCAGAGAAGTCAGCTTCCAAGAAGGCTAATATCTCCAGAGAAAAAACTGCATAAGCTAACAAAACCTAACATAGCGAGAGAATAATTCTCTCGCTATGTTTTATTTTTCACTTTGTTTTTCTATTTTCTTTGTTATCATTTTTAGCGCTTTAGGCCTTTCTAGTATTATTACATGACCACATCCTAAGCATTTTAATTTAAAGTCTACTCCTACTCTTGTTATTTCCCATAGTTTACTACCACATGGGTGTTGTTTTTTTGTTCTTACTATATCTCCTATGTTATATTCCATAATTACCTCTTTAATATTTTTTATAATTATTATTTTAGATGTAGGGGAAATTATTAATCTCCCGATCTTCGAAGATATTACTAAAATGTTTATTAAGGTAATTTCGATGGAGAACGGGCGATTAAGCTAACGCATAACTTATCTCTAACTCACTATCGTTCGAAGAGCTAAGAAATAATCGCCCCTACATCTATTTTCTTATTTCATTGCCTGTTCGAAACGTTTAAATATTTTTTTCTTACCTAATACTTGCATTATTTCGTACATATCTGGGGTGTTTGCTTTTGAAGTTAGTGCTACTCTTAGTACTGTGCTTATATCTCCTACGTGACCTGGCCATTTTTCTGGTTCTTTCTTCCATTCTTTTACTTCTCTCGCAAATCCTACTTCTTCAGCCAAATCTTTTATTTTTTCGAACCATGTTTGTTTGTCGTCATTTTCATTATAATATTTTTCCATGTATAATGTTATTATTTTATTTATTAATTTTTTATCTGTTACTTTTTGGTATTCATAGTTTCTATCTTTTCCATAAAATTCGTCATCATACATATATTCTATGTTTTCTTTTACATCTGACCATTTTGCTATGTCTTTCCTTGGTTTTGCATTTCCTCTTTCTATTCCAAATACCTTTAGTGCATATTCTTTATCTTGTAAAATTCTAAATAGTTCATCATCATATGTTTTTGCCCAGTTAATAGCTTCTTCATATATACTTTCTGCTGTGTATTTTGATATTACTGTTTTTGCTATATCCAGTATTTTTACTATATCAAATAATGCTCCACTTACACTCATTTTATTTAGTTGTAGTTCGAATTCATCTACAGAAGCATTTGGATTTTGTTTTCTCCATAGCTCAAAGTTTGAGTTTGCTATATTTAGTAGGTATTCTACTACTGCTTCTCTTGGAACACCTATTTCTGTATAATAACTTACTGCTGCTTCTGGGTCTTTACGCTTGCTTAGCTTTCTTTTTCCACCGTCATCTTCTTTCATTATTGGCGCTATATGAGCATATTTAGGTGCTTTAAATTCTAACATTTGGAATAATTGTAAATGTAATGGTACTGATGATAACCATTCATCTCCACGTATTACATGTGTTGTACCCATTAAGTGATCATCTACTGCATGTGCAAAGTGGTATGTTGGAAGTCCATCTGCTTTTATTATTACTATGTCTTGGTCGTTTTCTGGGAAGTCAACATTTCCTTTTATTACATCATGGTGTTTTATTTTTCTATCTTCTCTGCCAGGTGATTTTAAACGAATGATATATGGCTCTCCATTTTCTATTTTTTGTGTTGCTTCTTCCACTGTTAAATTTCTATATTTTGCCCATACTCCATAATAACCTGGACGAATTTTTGCAGTTTCCTGTTTTGCTCTCATTTCGTCTAATTCTTCTGGAGTTGCAAAGCATGGGTATGCTTTACCTTGTTCTAATAAATGTTTAGCATATGATTGATAAATATCTTTTCTTAAAGATTGTTTATATGGTCCATATTCTCCTATTTCTTCTGTTTCATTTATCATTCCTTCATCAGGAGTTAAACCAAAATCTCTTAAAGATTCTATAATTCCTGTAACACCATTTTCTACTTCCCTCTTTTGGTCTGTATCTTCTACTCTTAAAAAGAATACTCCACCTGTTTGCTTAGCCATTTTTCTTGCTATTACTACTTGGTATAATGAACCTAAATGTACAAAACCTGTTGGGCTTGGTGCAAACCTTGTTACTATTGCTCCTTCTGGTAGGTCTCTTTTCTTATATTTTTCCTCATAATATGAAATTTCCTTTACATCTGGAAATATTAAATTTGCTAAATCTTTATAATCCATAAATTTCTCCTTCTTTCTTATTCTTGGTAATTATAACAAATTTTTTTTTATTCTTCAAGGCTTATATCATACTTTTTAGTATCAATTTTATAGAATAAAAAAAGGTTGGGATTAATTAATCCCAACCTTTTTTTCATTTCTTGCTGTCCGGCTTACTTAATGTCTATCCATTTTACGCCCAACTTGCGAAGCCAAGGAGTTCTTGTCCATTCCTTCAGATGCCACTTGTTGGCACCACAGAAGAGTCTGGCTTTTCCATCCGGAACTTCCATAGTAATGGAGTCTGACCACTCTCTTCCTTCGATTTCGCAAAGGTTAAAGATCGCATAGTAGCCGGTTTCCCTGTCAGAGTTATTCCTAACCGGTACAACCTTGATTTCTTTGTTGCTGCTATTTATCATCTCGGCCATCTCTTCTGTGAGATCTGCAAAATACTTGCCTACCGCCTGCTTACCAGCAACTACTTTCCGTACTGTGTCGTACCACTGGTCTCTCTGCTTTTCCATCTCTGCCTTTGCTACTGACTGCATTACTTCTGCGGGAATATTGATGTTTGTTCTCATTATGATTTCCTCCAATTCTTTTTATGTTGTTTTCAACAAGTTTCTATTTATATTATAGCACATTATGTTGAATTGTTCAATATTTAAACGTAATAAATTTAGAGAATTAAGAAGTATATATCTTATTTTGAGAATTTATATGAATTTATAAACCTTAAAATGAATATTCATAATTATTAAAAAACAACTAGAAAAATTATTCTAGTTGCTTTTGTTACTATAACTTTATTTCAGAATGTACATGTGTATCTATAATTATACCGACATTATAATTTTCTTTTTCTGCCTGAATTATTTCATTTACATCTTGCAAGCTACCATGTGCACTCACAAATTGTACCCTATCTTGATAAAGATATTCAATTGGCTTTCCTCTATCTGTATACCAATATGCATCATAACCAGTTACTTGTTTATCATATAAATTTTTTAGTTCTCCACTTTTTATTTGTTCAATTTTCTTTCTTGTAGCATCATAATCTGTACTAAATGGATAATAATCTGTATTTTTGTCATATTTTGTTGAATATGGAATCATTATAGCTTTATTATTTTCCTTTGTATCAATTAACATTTGCTCATATTCTCTTATACTATCTTTGTGTATCAATTCAATAATATCAATATTAGAATCTGTTTGTGCAAGTATTTCCATATACTCTAAAGAACTAAATAACATATGCATACCTATTGTGATTAAACCTTTTTCCTTTGCATATCCTGCAATTTTTGATATTGTATGATGTTGACAATCAACATTCATTTGAATTGCTATTGCTGCACATTTTTCACTTATTTCATCTATTTTCTCTCTGGATTTTTGAAAGAAAAAATCTTTATTATTACAATCTTCATCATCCAAGAAACAAAAATAATCACATAATTTACCTTTTCGCATTGGGCTATTGCAGTAAAACTGTGGGGTAATAAGTGGAATTAGATTACTGTGCTTCTTTTCCATTTCTTTTTTTACCCGACTTAACACATATTCTGTCATATTTTTTCCTCCTTAAAATAATTTTATTTTAAAGCTTCCAAATTAATTTTTTATATAATATCATATTATGTTAAATTATTCAATACTTGAATGCAAAAAACTTTTTTTGTAAAAAATATATAAATTTCATTGACATATAATATAGAATATTATATGACATTTATGTTACTTATAATATTCTTTGAAAGGAGATACTGTATGTCAAAAATTTATGAAACAGTTACTTTTAGTCCTTATAATGAAGATGAAACTAATAAAAAATGTGAAAAATTGAGAAAAGAAGGATATCATTTTTATGATATGGTAACAAATGGATTTGATGGTTTTTACGGTTATTATATTTATGAAAAGGATGATGAATCTACAAAAGAGTAGTTCTTATACTGTTGGCAAATATAAATATATTTTGTTAACACTATAGAAAAGAGAGTCTTGATTGAATATCAAAACTCTCTTTTTATTTTTAAAAATATCTTTTTAATAATCCTTCAAATCCTCTTCCATGTCTTGCTTCGTCTTTGCACATTTCGTGTACTGTGTCGTGTATTGCATCATACCCTAGTTCTTTTGCTCTTGTTGCTAGTTCTTTTTTTCCCATACATGCTCCACATTCTGCTTCTGCTCTTAACATTACATTTTTCTTTGTGTCTGGATATACTACTTCTCCTAATAGTTCTGCAAATTTTGCTGCATGTTCTGCTTCTTCAAAAGCATATCTTTTAAAAGCTTCTGCTATTTCTGGGTATCCTTCTCTATCTGCTTGACGGCTCATTGCTAAGTACATTCCTACTTCTGTACATTCTCCCATGAAGTTATCTTTTAATCCTTTTACTACTTCTTCATCTAAACCTTGTGCTACTCCTATTACGTGTTCATCTACGTAATTATTTCCTTGTGCCTCTTCTTTTAATACAAATTTTTCTTTTCCTGCTCCACATTGTGGGCATTTTTCTGGAGCTTCTTCTCCAAAATGAATATAACCACATATTTTACATACATATGCTTTCATAACTTTACCTCCTATATTTTTTCATCCAATAAATTATATAAAATGTATAAAAAAAGTCAAGTAATTTTTAGCATTTTAAGTTAAAATTTGTCACTACGCTAAAAGATTTATATAATATATTTAATAATTCTAATTAGGGACAGATACCCCAAAAGTGACAGATACCCCATTTGTACCAGATACCCCAAAAGGAAACGTCCCCAATTGGAAAATGGGGCTTGCTCTTTTTTATTCATTATGATAGAATAAAGTCGAAATATAGAAGATGTTCTATTTCAAGGAGGATATAGTTATGGAATTAAATAAATGTAGCCGTTGTGGTGCTTTTTATACTACTTCAAACAATGTGTGCCCTAATTGCGTGCCTAAAGATAATTGTGACCAATTAAATTTAAAAAACTTTTTAGCTGAAAACGAAATGCCTGCATCAATAGAAGCTTTATCTGCTGATACTGGTATATCTGTTAAGAATTTGAATAGATATTTAGCTGATAGTGATATAAATATTTGTTTATAAAAAGGTGGTTTCAATTTTGAAACCACCTTTTATTTAATCTTCATATTTTTCTACCGATTCTACATTTATCTTCTCTATAACTGTCTTTTCTCCACTATACTTAATTAGAGTTGCTTTAAGAGTTTTATTTTTCTTATTGTACCGAAATCTTATTGTTTTGTAGCCACTATATGTTGTTCTAAGTTTTCTGTTTTCTCCTTCATTCGTTATTACCTCTAAATTGTAAAATTTCTTTTTTAGCATAAGTTGCATCCTCCTTTAGTTTAATAATAATTAAATCTAATTTCAATTACTGCTTTTATATTGTTTATATTAACATAATTTTAAGCAAAAATCAAGTATTATATTTCATTTTTATACGTTGTTCGCTTGAATATTGTAAAATTATGTTATATTATATTTCTAACCTTTCATTGTCAGAAGGTAGTCTTTTACTTAAAGGCGGAAAGGGGTGGAATGTATGACTAATTCCGAACTTATTTTGCGATTAGTAGAAAT
>CAPNDH010000058.1 GCA_948664205.1 uncultured Clostridia bacterium
TTTTAGGCTATCTAATATTTTTATTGCTCCTTCTGCAAAGTTTTCTGCACTTGATATACTATATACTGTTGGAAGTTCTATTACTATATCAACTCCACTTCGTAGTGCCATATCTGTTTTTACCCATTTATTTACTAAAGAAGTATTTCCTCTTTGAGTAAAGTTACCTGAAATTACAGCAACTACATAGTCTGCACCTGTTTGTTTTTTTGCTTCTTCTATTTGATATAAATGTCCATTATGAAATGGATTATATTCTGCTATAATTCCTAAAACTCTTGCCATAAGGTATACTCCTTTCTTAAATTAGATGTTGGAAGTTGGAAGTTAGAAGTTAGAAGTTGGAAATTAATATTCTATTTTTTCTATTATTTCTTCCTTTTCCCTCTCTTATATTTAGCTACTATTCACTGTTCTTTAATTAACATACACTATCAGCAAATAATATATTTTATTTTTTATATTTGCTTGTACTTTTTTTTATACATTGGTATAATATCATAAAAGTTACAAAATTACAATTAAAATGATAAAAAGTTTTAAATTATTTGTATATATGCTAAAAGGAGGCACTTTTTATGGATGAAATTACTATTTATACTGATGGAGCATGTTCACGGTAACCCTGGTCCACGGTGGTTGGGGCTCAATTTTAATGTTCAAAGATATAAAAAAGGAAATATCTGGATCAAATAAAAATACTACCAACAATATTATGGAGCTTACCGCTGTTATAGAAGCTTTGCGATTGGTTAAATATCCATGTAAAATAAAAATTTATAGTGATAGTGCATATGTTGTAAATGCTTTTTCACAAGGTTGGATTTATAATTGGATTAAAAAAGGTTGGAGAACTGCTGATGGAAGTTTAGTTAAAAATAAAGAATTATGGGAAGAACTATATTCATTTACTAAAACTCATGAAATTGAGTTTATTAAAGTTAAAGGTCATAGTGATAATGAGTTTAACAATAGATGTGACGAGCTTGCGAGGGGTGCGATTTCAACTATTTAAAGTTATATTTTAGAAATCCAATATAATAAATAACACAGAGTACTTTTCTAGTACATCAAAAAGAAAAATGCCCTAAATAAGGCATTTTTCTTTTTTGCACTAATGCAATTTTATCTTCCTGACCATAATTCTTCCTACTCTTCATACTTGTGTAGTTTTGCTTCTCGTTCTGCTTTTAATTTTTGATTTTCTTTTAATACATCATTCAGCTGTTTCTCAAGATCTCTCTTTTCCATTCTTAACCTACTGTTTTCCTCCCGAATTTTTTCAAGTTCAACAGTACACTCTTTAAGTTTTTCTGCAGCTATATATCTGTCAATTTCTTTCTCCTGAGAATGTGAAAGTGGTCCTATCATCGTTTATTTTCCTCCTTTTATTTAAATTGTTATTTGTTACGTTGACAATGATATCTTACTTTCTGAACTCTTTTAATTTTTTGTTGCTGATTTCTTTGCATAATTATAACTTTCTTGCTTATTTCATTTTTTGAAATTTCTTCGTTAGATCTTTTTATACTTTCTTTTAAGTCAATCTTATTAGTTATTGATCTTATAGTTTGTTCTATAGCATTAGCTCTTGACATTGCAGATAATATTGTAGCATACATGGAAATTACCTCCTAAAATGTATTATTTTACTGTGTTACACTTTACATTTTACTAAATTATGTTAATTTTGTCAATTAATTATGAATTTTTTTATAAAATCTTTACATATTTTAATTTTTATATGTTATAATTATAAAAAACAAAAAAGAAGGAGGATTTTTTATGATCGGTGAAGAAAATGGAGAACCAATAGTTCAAGAAGTAAAAAATGACTTTATTCCAAAAACATTTTTCTGGATGTTCTTAGGTTTATTAGGAACTGCAATTGTTGCGTGGTATACTTATTCTTCTGGGCTATTTATTAACATTTTAGCTAATGATGCTTTTGGTATTTTACTTATTGCTGAAGTAGTAGTAGTTTTACTATTTTCATTTTTATTTAGAAAACTTTCACCTACTGCTGTTGGCATACTTTACTTTATTTATGCAGCCATAAATGGTGTAACTATGTCTACTATATTTGTAGTATTTGAATTAAATTCAATAATACTATTATTTATAGCTTCTAGTGTACTTTTTGGAGGCTTAGCACTTTATGGTTATAAAACTTCAAAAGATTTAAGTAATTGGCGTACTTTACTTTTTGGAACTTTACTTATAGGCTTAATTGTTAGTTTAGTGAATTTGTTTATTAAAAATAGTATGTTAGATATTATTCTTGATTGGGTAATATTACTAGTTTTCTTTGGAATTACTGCTTATGATATGAATAAAATAAAACAACTTTCATTAGACGAGAATTTAGATAAAAGTAAATTACACATTTATGGTGCAATGGAATTATATTTAGATTTTATAAATATATTTTTGCGTATACTTTCTATTTTTGGAAAGAGAAGAAATTAACACACAAAAAAGCAAAGGACAGCGCCCTTTGCTTTTTGTGTGTTATACAATCTCTTCTATTTCAATACCATACAACCTTTCCTTAAGTTTAGCATTTTCATTTTTAAGGTTTCCAACTTCATTTTTAAGTTTCCTGTTTTCCTCCCGAAGTTCTTCAACTTCATCTAACAACATGTTAAAATTTGACTTGAAACTTGACATAGTACTTTCCTCCTTATGATGTATTTTTTTACCTAAACATATTCTTGTGGTACCGTTTTTTGTTAACTGTTGGTGAATTTTTAGATTGTTTTAACCTTAGAGTATCCCTTTCTTTTTCTGCTTTTCTCATTGTTCTTTCTTTTGCTTTAATAACTGTCATAGGCGTTACATGAGGGTAGAATATTTGAAAATTCCACAAATCAAAAGAATTCCAACTCATAATGTCTTCCTCCTTAAAATGTAGTATGAAACTCAGGTTATAATTGGTATTTACCTCCTACTTATTTTATACATATTACTTATACAGTATATCACTTTATGTAAAATTTATCAAATATTATTCAATTTATTTTAATATATCTTTTACTTTGTCTACTACATAGTGGCTTCCACCTCGACCTTGTACATCTTCTACCATGCTTACTATTAGTAATTGTTTTCCACTATTTTCGTCTGCTATAAATGTGTTATACCAGCCTAGCTCTCTTCCTTCTTTATCATCTTTTGAAGCTTTTATTTCTGCTGTTCCTGTTTTTCCTGCTACTGTTAGCCCTTCTATTTTTGCGCTGTGAGCTGTTCCTTTTGGATTTTCTACTACTTGTATTAAGCTTTCTTTTATTTTATTGGCTGTTTCTTTACTAAATGCATTTTCTTTAAAATATGAAACAGCTATACCTTCTTTATATTCTAAGTAAAGGTTTATCATATTTCCTTCATTTACAAATGCCGAATATACCATTGCCATGTGAATTGGGTTTGCCAGTACTTCTGCTTGTCCATAACCACTATTTGCAAGCTGTGTTTCGTTTGCAAATGTATCATTATTAGAATAACTTGATTTTAAATTTCCTAGTGGTGTTTGAATTTCTTTATTAAACCCTATAGTATTTAAACTTTGTGCAAATTTATCTTTTCCTATTTTTAATGCTGCTTTTGCAAAATATATGTTATCTGAGTAAATTAATGCATTTTGTAAGTTGGCTTTTCCACTATATGTAGCAAGTGTTGTTATATAAAAATCTTTCCAACTTGAGTCTTTTTGCCATTTTGTTCCACTTGTTCCAAAGTCATCTTCTGATGTAAAGCTATTTGTATCTAAGCCTACTGCACCTGTTATAGGTTTAAATGATGAACCTGGTGCATAACTTGCTAAAAACCTATTATATAAAGGTTTATTTTCATTATTTGATAATTCATTCCATTTATTTGTTGTCATTCCTAAACTAAAATCATTTGAGTTAAATGTTGGGGTACTAACTAATGCAAGTATTTCTCCTGTTTTTGGATTTATTACAACTGATGCACTTTTATCTTGCTTAAATTGTTCATATAATTTTGATTGAATGTTAGAATCTATTGTAAGTTTTATATCTTCTCCATTTTTTAAATCTCTTTTAGCTATTGTTTTTATTTTGTTTCCATTTGAATCTGTTATATATATTTCTGCTCCATTTATTCCACGTAATCTACTTTCATATATTCTTTCTAAACCAGATTTACCTATTATGCTGTTTGCTGTATAACCATATGCTTTCTTTTCTTCTAATTCTTCTGCATTTATTCCTTGTACATAACCTAATAATTGTGATGTTGCTTCTCCTAAATTATATATCCTTTCTTCTGTGTCAATTATTTTAATACCTTTAATTTCTAATAATTTTTGTTTTAACTGTGTTTCATTTTTTAATACTGTTCGTAATGGTACAAAAGTATCTTCTTTTACATATGATGCAGATAAACTTCTTTTTATGGTTTCTTCAGAAATATTCAATAAATCTGCCACTATTTTTATATCTTGTTCTTTACTAGCTTCATTCATTTTTCCTGGTACAAAACCTATTTGCGATGCTGTTTGTTCACCTGCTAGAATATTACCATTTCTATCCAATATTTTTCCTCTTTTTCCACTTAGTGTAGATACCCTAACTTTGTATTCATTATTTAAGCTTGGAAATATAATATTTGAAGACCACTTTATTTTATATGTATCATTTTCTTTAATTAAATTTGCTGTGTTTGAAAAACTTATTTCTCCAGCTAATGTATCTATAACTGTTGTGTATATAACCTCTGCCTTATTGCCATTTTTGGAAGTTTTTGCAATATTTAAATCTATTTTACTTACTTCTATTCCTTCATATATATTTTTGTTTCTTGTTATATACTCTTCTTTTGCAGTTTCTTTAGTTGTTAGTTCATACATTGCATCATACTCTTTGTTTGTTATATGTGACATATAATCTTTTAATATGTCTTCTGGGCTTACTTTTTGTTTGTTTAATAATATTACTGTTATTATTGCAATTACTATAACTATAAGTATTATTATTGGTATTAATATTTTTTTACTTTTCATGGTTTTCTCCTTTTATTTTCTATTTTCATAATCTTATCATAAAAAGTTTTACTTATCAATAAAAACAATTAGTGTATAAAAAATAATGGAGAAATTTTCTCCATTATTTTTTATACTAACTTAATTTCTTTCCAATGTATGAATTTTTCTTTCCTCTTTTTACTATTATATATGTTCCTTCTATAAACATATTTTCATCTATAACTTGATTTGCATCTGTTATTTTTTCACCATTTACTGATATTGCTCCATTTGCTACAAATTCCCTTGCTTCTCTTTTGCTTGAAGCTGCTCCTATGTTTACTACTAAGTCTGCTATATTTTGACCTGCTTCTACTTCTTTTATTTGTTCATTTCCAAATAGGTCTTCTATGTCTTTTTTTGTTAGGTCGTTAAATTTATTGTTGAATAGGTGGTCTGCTAGGTTTACTGCCCTTTCGTATTCTTCTTTTCCGTGTAGGAATGTTATTATTTCTCTTGCTAATGCTTTATGGGCTTCTCTGTATTCTGGGTGTTCATTATTTTTTCTTTCATATTCTTCTATTTCTTCTTTTGATAAGAATGTATATATTTTTAAGTAGTCTATTACCATACTGTCTTCTACATTTGTGAAGAATTGGTATAGTTTATAGCTTGATGTTTTTTCTTTATCTAACCATAGTGCATTTCCTTCACTTTTTCCGAATTTCTTTCCTTGTGAGTCTGTTACTAGTGGCATTGTGAAGCCATATACTTCATCTCCTGTACTCTTTCTTATTAAGTCTATTCCTGCTGTTATATTTCCCCATTGATCTGAACCTGCGCATTGCAAATCTACATTTTTGTGTTCATGTAAATATTTGAAATCTAATGCTTGTAATATCATATATGAAAATTCTGTGTATGTTATTCCTGAGTCTAATCTTCTTCTTATTATGTCTTTATCTAACATATAGTTTACGTTGAAGTATTTTCCATAATCTCTTAAGAAATCTATTACATTTATATCTTTATACCAATCATTGTTATTTACTACCTCAAAGCCAAATATTCTTTCTACTTGTGCTTTTAGTTTTTCAAAATTTGCGTTTACTTCTTCTTTGGTTGCCATTGCTCTTTCTGTTGTTGGACGTGGGTCACCTATCATTCCTGTTCCCCCACCTACTAATAGTATTGGTGTGTGTCCCGCATCTTTTAATCTTTTTGAAATTAAGAAACTTGATAAATGCCCTACATGTAAGCTGTCTGCTGTTGGGTCTGTTCCTATATAGAAAGTTAATCCTCCTTTATTTAATTTTTCTTCTAAATCTGGACTAGAAATGTCTTTAATTAGTCCTCTCCATTTTAATTCTTCTACTAGTGTCATTGTTTTTCCTCCTTCATATATTTAAATTTAATTTTTCCTATTCAATAACAAAATAAGCCAAACCGCCTTATTTTAAAGGACGATTTGACTCGTGGTACCACCTTTATTCGTATAAAATTTTTTTATACCTTATTATAAGCTGTTCGTAGCTTGTACGTTAATTACTATAAGAATTGTATTTCATAATTTTATATTCTGATAGTTTCCAGCAAAACACTACCTCTCTTTA
>CAPNDH010000059.1 GCA_948664205.1 uncultured Clostridia bacterium
AACAAGGAGGTGTAATCTCAGAAATGAAATTAGACGAATTAAAACCAGCACAAAAAACAGAAACTAAAAAAAGAGTAGGACGTGGAATAGGTTCAGGTCTAGGAAAAACATCTGGTAGAGGTCATAAAGGACAAAAAGCAAGATCAGGTGGAGGAGTTAGACGTGGATTTGAAGGTGGTCAAACACCATTATATAGAAGATTACCAAAAAGAGGATTTACAAACATACACGCTAAAAACTATACAGAAGTAACTTTAACAATGCTTAATAAAGCAACAACTGAAGAAGTTACAGCTGAAAGCTTAATAGCAGATGGAATTATTTCAAAAGCAAATGATGGAATAGTAATCCTTGCAACAGGTACATTAGATAAAAAATTAACTGTTAAAGCTGTAAGATTCACTAAAAAAGCTAAAGAGACAATCGAAGCTTTAGGTGGAAAGACAGAGGTGATCTAATTGTTTAAAACATTAAAAAATGCTTTAAAAACACCAGATGTTAGAAAGAGGTTAATGTATACATTAATACTAATAGTAGTGTTTAGATTAGGATGTTACATAACTGTACCTGGAGTAGATTCATTCCAGTTAGCAGAAGCTTTTAGTGGCCAAGGAATGGCATCATTAATAGACTTAATCTCAGGAGGAGCTTTCTCAAGATTATCAATATTCGCGATGTCAATTAGCCCATATATTACAGCATCAATTGTAATACAATTATTAGGAATGGTAATTCCAGCATTAGAAAGATTAACTAAAGAAGGTGGAGAAGAAGGAAGGGCAAAAATAAATAAATATACGAAAATGCTTACAATAGTGTTAGCACTTGTTGAAGGTTTAGGAATTTATTTATCATATCGTTCTTCAGGAATATTCATCGATACAGGTTTCTGGACAGGAGCTACAGTAGTTATATCACTAATGGCAGGAACAGCTATATTAATGTGGCTTGGAGATCAAATTACAAATAAAGGAATTGGTAATGGTATATCAATGCTTATATTTGTAGGTATAATTTCAGGTTTACCAAGTGCTGTAACAACAATATGGAGATTAATATTTACAGCTACAGGTTTCTCTACAACAGGTTTATTAACTGCTATAGGAATTATAATAGGATCAATTCTATTAATAGCAGGAGTTGTATTTGTACAACAAGCAGAACGTAGAGTACCAGTACAATATTCAAAAAGAGTTGTAGGAAGAAAAATGGTAGGAGCACAAAATACACATATACCATTAAAACTAGTAATGGCAGGTGTTATACCAGTAATATTTGCAAGTAGCTTTATGACTTTCCCAGCAATGATTATTCAAATGTTTGTTAAAGACATAGCAACTAGCACAGGATTCTGGGCAGGAGTATATAAATTTTCAATTGCAACATCAACATCAAATGTTCCAGTTGGATATTCAATAGCAAATGCAATAGTATACCTACTATTAATATTAGGATTCACTTATTTTTATACTTATGCAACATTTAATCCAGCAGAAGTATCAAATAATATAAAGAAAAATGGTGGATTCGTACCAGGAATAAGAGCAGGAAAACCAACAACAGAATATCTATCAGCAATAATATCAAAATTAACATTATTTGGTGGATTATTCTTATCAGTAATAGCTGTTATACCAATGCTATTAAGGTTTACAACATTAAACCTAGCATTTGGTGGTACGTCAATATTAATTGTAGTTGGTGTAGCTCTAGAAACAGTACAACAACTAGAATCACAATTAGTAATGAGACATTACAAAGGATTCTTAGAATAAAAAATAACAACAAAAAATGGATGCAAGCGCATCCATTTTTGCTGTTTATCTAGGTATTGTACAATATTGTTCATAATCTGAATTTTTATCTTTTTGTACTTTAATTACATCATCCCAAATAATAATATTATAAAATTCAAAAGGAACTACAACTGTACCATCATATGAAATTACACCACAAAAGTCTTTAGTATCATTTATAACATAGTACTTATAATGGTATACTTGCTGAAGAGTACCTTTTTTTGAAATAATAGTTCCATCATTAACATTAAAAAATACTATTCTATCAGGAATTTGAATAATTAATGAATTATCAACTCTAAGAGAATGTGAACAATCATCTAAATAGACCCTACATTTTTCTTTCATAAAGTATCTCCTTTCAATTGAAATAAGAGTTAATAGTTAATTGACTTTTATGATAATATCACATTTGACATAAAAAATCAACAAAAATAAAGAATTTATAGCAAAAAAGTTGACATAAGCATTATAAACTGTTATTATAATAAAACATCTATAGTCTACTTATATTAATTCTTAAAAATTAAATCAAAAAAATTTAGAATCTTATAAAATCAAGTTGTTGAAAAAGAAAATTTATAATGTTATAATAAAGGAGGTAAATAAATGCCTATAATTTCACAATTTTTTGGTATAATACTATATATGTATAGAGAAATTGGTAGGCATGATAATGAACCACATATACATATAAAATATAATGAATATGAAATGTCTATTACAATAAAAGGTAAAATATTAAATGGTAAATTACCAAACAGACAAAAGAAACTCGTAGCTGCATGGTTAATTTTACATGAAGAAGAACTTGAAGCAGCATGGTATCTACTAAATAACGATGGAGAAATATTAAAAATAAAAGGATTGGAGTGATATAGATGAAACCAAAGGCTATAGATGTAAAACCTTTAAATAATTATGAATTAAAAATACAATTTGATAATGGGGAAATAAAAATATTTGATGTGAAGCCATATTTTAAATTTAATATATTTAATGAACTAAAAGAAAAAGGAAAATTTAAAAAAGTTAAAATATCAGGCTTATCAATTGAATGGGAAAATGGAGCAGATATTTGTCCAGATGAATTATATAATAATAGTATAGAACAAGATGGAGGAAATAAATAATGTACATTATAATGTTAGGAAAACCAGGTTCAGGAAAAGGAACTGTTGGTAAAATGCTATCAGAAGAATTAGGAATAATACACATATCAAGTGGAGAATTATTTAGAAGCTATGTAAAAAAAGCAGGAACAATAGGAAAAGAAATAGAAAGCTATATTTCAAAAGGAAACTTAGTACCAGATGAACTAGCAATACAACTTGTAGAAAAAAGACTAGAAGAATCAGACTGCAAAAACGGAGTTATATTAGATGGCTTTCCAAGAACAGTAAATCAAGCAAAAGAGCTAGATAAATTTTTAAATAAGCATAATAGTAAAATAGATATAGCAGTAGAACTAGAATTATCAGATGAAGATATAATAAATAGAATAGTAAAAAGAAGAGTATGTTCAAACAATGAATGTAGAGAAATATATAACCTAGAATTTAAAAAGCCAAAACAAGAAGGAATATGTGATAAATGTGGAAGTGAATTAATACAAAGAGAAGATGACAAAATAGAAACAGTACAACAAAGGCTAAAAACATATCATGAAACTTCAGAAAAATTAGTAGAATACTATAAGAATAAAGATTTACTATATGCAGTAAAAATAAATATAAACTCAGGAAAAACATCAGAAGATGTTGCAAAAGAAGTAGAAACATATTTACAAAACAAATAAAACATAGAGGATTTCAAAAAAAATTCTCTATGTTTTATTTGTATGAAAGAAAGAACATTTCCATATAAATTATATAGTAACTAATTTACAGAAAACTTATTGTCAATAATAGTTAAATTATATAAAATTAATTCATAAGATTAATTTTTACGAATAAGGTACTTTTAATATTTTGAAGTTAATTTATACTTAAATTAAGTAATAAAGGATAAAATAATAAAAAGGAGAGAAAATATATGAAAAATAAGAAAGGTATAACACTAATTTCACTAGTAATAACAATAATAGTTTTAATTATTTTAGCAAGCGTAGCAATATATTTAAGTTTAGGAAATAATGGAATATATACAAGAACAAAACAAGCAAAAGAATCTACTAATAAACAAACAGCAACAGAAATAATAAATTTGAAAATAACTAACTGCCAAATCAATAAATATGCAGAAAAACAAGAGATGCCAACACTTCAAGAGTTATCAGATGTATTATATGAAGATAATGAAATTCAATATGTAGCTTTGGAAAGTAAAGTAGCAGATAAAGAAAAAGTAACAGTAGGAAATAAAACATCAATATTCACGAAATTAAATCAATACCCATACGAATTTGAAATAAACTCATCACTGCAATTAGCAAGCATAAATGGGGTAAAAATAGCAAACAATAATGAAACGAAAGCTAAGCCTAGTACAATATTATATCCAAATGGAACAGTAGAAAATCCAGGAATTATAACTAATGACCAACGAATAGAAATACAAAATCCATATCCAGGTCATATATTATATCTTGTTGCTCAAATAAAACTAGAAGACCTGTGGTGTGATACTGGTTGGATATATTCGTCTAATAGTGGTGGATATGGAGTTAAAGCCACTCAATTAGAAGGAAATCAAAAAGACCTAATAGTTATTCAAAGTGGAGCATATGCGCTAAAACCTTATTCACATAGTTCTGGAGATGGATTTGGAATAGATATTTCTCCTAAATCAGCACCATTTAGAGTAAAAGTAGTATGCTTAGACTAATAAAAAACTATAAAATATAATTAACAAAAACTAGAAAAAATGTTTATTTTTTCTAGTTTTTATGTTATAATATAAGGTAGGTTTTAAAGAAACGGGGTAATAAGAATGGTAACAATAAAATCAAAACAAGAAATAGAAAAAATGAGAGAAGCATGCCGTGTAGCAGCGTTTACACAAAAAGCAATAGAAGAAGCAATAAGGCCAGGAATATCAACATGGGAGCTAGACAAAATAGCAGAAAACACAATAAGAGCAAATGGGCGGGGTTCCAGCGGAAAAAGGCTACCCAAGTGGAGTAAAAGGTGTACCACCATTTCCAGGTTCAATATGTGCTTCAGTAAATGACGAAGTAATACATGGGATACCTTCAAAAAGAGTGATTTTAAAAGAAGGAGATATAGTCAGCATAGACCTAGTAGCATTAAAGGACGGCTTTAATGGAGACTGTGCAAGAACATATGTAGTAGGAAACATAGATAAAGAAACAAAAAGACTAATAGATGTAACAAAGCAGGCTTTTTTTGAAGGAATAAAATATGCAAAAAAAGGAAACAGATTAGGTGATATATGTCATGCAATAGGAGAGTACGTAGAAAAAAATGGATTTAGTGTAGTAAAAGAATTTCAAGGTCATGGAATAGGAAGAAGTATGCACGAAGATCCAGGAATACCAAACTACGGAAAAGCAGGAAGAGGAATAAGACTAGAGCCAGGTATGACTCTTGCAATAGAACCAATGGTTATATATGGAAAAGACGGAATTTTAGAATTGGACGATGGTTGGACAATAATAACAGAAGATGGTACAAATGCAGCTCATTACGAAAATACAATTTTAATTACAGAAAATGAGCCAGAAGTATTGACAATGCTATAAGAATATTATATACTATATACGTTATTATGTGCGACTTTGTACATATGTTATTTAATAGGAGGAAAAAATGGCAAAAGAAGATGTTATAGAAGTAGAAGGAACTGTTGTAGAAACACTTCCAAACACAAATTTCAAAGTGGAACTTGAAAATGGACATCAAATATTAGCTCATATCTCTGGAAAACTAAGAATGAACTACATAAAAATATTACCAGGAGACAAAGTAAAAGTAGAGCTTTCACCATATGACTTAACACGTGGAAGAATTACATGGAGAGCGAAGTAAAAATTAATAAATGATGAATAATTAATAATGAATGATGAATAATTATTGATTATTAATTAGAAAAAAATAGAATTTGAATAGGTAATGAATAAATAGTAAATAATACAACCCAATTATTCACTATTCATTATTCACTATTCACTAAATAATCATGGGGGGTGTATTAAAGTGAAAGTAAGACCATCAGTTAAAAAAATATGCGACAAATGCAAAGTAATTAAAAGAAAAGGTGTTATAAGGGTAATATGTGAAAACCCAAAACACAAACAAAGACAAGGATAATTTAAAACTTTATTTTGATATTAACACAAGTCTGAAGCGGCTGTAAACTTTTTAAAGTTTATAAACAAGGTTTGTGTTTATATACATGTCTAAAGGTATTTAAAGATTGGAGCCTTTTCCAATGCATTTCACCTTTAAATATCAATGGGCAAACTAGAATTTATTTATGGAGGTGCTAAAAAATATGGCTCGTATAGCAGGAGTAGATTTACCTAGAGAAAAAAGAGTAGAAATAGGACTAACTTACATATATGGTATAGGACTAGCTAGTTCTCAAAAAATATTAAAAGAAGCTGGAGTTAATCCAGATACTAGAGTAAAAGACTTAA
>CAPNDH010000060.1 GCA_948664205.1 uncultured Clostridia bacterium
TCTGTTTTATAACCTAGTGTATCTAACATTTTACTTGCAAGTACTGCTGTTTTTAAACTTGATGCTACTACACTTGGTGCTAAGAATAGTCCTTGTAAAATTGATTTATTTATTCCTAGTGTTGGTCCTACTTCTTTTCCTTCTCCTGGTGCTGTTAGCCTTTCTCCTGCAAGCTCTATTAGGTCTTTTCTTCCTACTATATAGGCTCCATTTGGTGCTATTCCTCCACCTAAGTTTTTAATTAATGATCCAACTGCTATATCTGCTCCTATTTCTATTGGTTCTACTTTAGTAACAAATTCACAATAACAGTTATCTACCATTATTATTACTTCTTTATCAACTTCTCTTATTGCTTTTATTACTTTTTCTAACTGCTCGATTGTTATACTTTTTCTTGTACTATATCCTTTTGAACGCTGAATTTCTATTAATTTTACTTTACTTTCTTTTAACCTTTTTTGTATTTTTTCATAGTCAAAGTCATCGTTTACTAAATCTATTTGGTCATAATTTACATTGTAAGATTTTAATGAGCTTGGGTTTTCCTTTATTCCTATTACTTCGTGCAAAGTATCATATGGCAAACCTGTTATACTAAGCATTGTGTCTCCTGGTCTTAAAAATGCAAATAGTGCTACTGTTAGTGCATGTGTTCCTGAAATGAATTGACTTCTTACTAAGCTATCTTCTGCTTTAAAAATTTCACTATATACTTTTTCTATTGCTTCTCTTCCAACATCTGAATACCCATAACCTGTTGTACTGTTAAAGTGAATATCTGATATATTATTATTTTGAAATGCTTTTAATACTTTTAGAGAGTTATACTCGCAGGTATTATTTATTTCCTTAAATATATTTTCCACATCTTGTTCTGATTTTGTGCATAAGTTTTCTATTTCTTTACTTATTCCAAATTGTTCGTACATTTTTTATTCCTCTTTTCTTAAATTCAACTATTCATATTATAGCATTGTACTATAACATTTTCAATAGAAAAAGACCCGAAGGTCTTTTTCTACCTAAAATATTTGCGATTTTTTACATTTAGCATGTTTATTATAATCCACGCTCCAAATGCTATATACCATATTGCGGGAACTTCGGTGGCATACATTATAGGTACTACAATGCACAGCCCCGCTAAGAGTATAGTTACTATTAAAGAAAAAATACAAAACGCTACAAAAAAACTTTTTTTCATACCATTTACCTCTCTTTTCGTTTAATCGCTATTGTTAATTGGTTACAAATTTTACTATTAATATTATATAGCATTTTACATAAATTCGCAATCTTTTTATTAAAATTTTACATTCTTACTTGTTTTTTCTTTATTTATATAGTAAACTATGATTATGAAAAATGAGAATTTAGTTTTGTGAGGTATGTTATGGAGGAGAAAAAAAATAAAAAAATAGAAGTAGTTTCTGGTGGAAATGTTTTAAATATTTCACCTGTGTATGACCATATTGATATTGAGAAACCTAAAGATAAAAAAGAAAAGAAGAATGTTGTTATTCCTCAAGAAAAAAAGAAATAATAGAATCTGATTAGGAGCATTTCCTAATCAGATTTTATTATTTCTTTTATTTTATCTAAATTTTCTATAACACAATTATATCCATACTTATAACATTTTTCTAGTTTATTTACATCTAATAAACCTACTTTATCTGTATATACATTTAACACCAAGTCACTCATTTCTAGGCTTTCTTCTGATATTTTGCTTCCCATTATATCTATTGTTTTCATTACTATGTCCATCAAATTACTATCTTCTGTTATTGGGTCGCTATCAAATTTTACTGCTATTACTTTGTCTGCTCCTTGTTTTTTTACTTCATTTACAGGAATATTATCTAAGGTACCTCCATCCATAAAGCTATGAACTTTATCTTTGCATGGGCTAAATACTGCGGGGAATGCGCTACTTGCTCTTACGGCTTTTCCTATGCTTGCATCTGTAATGTATTGTTCTTTATGTTCTTCTACATTTGGAATTATATTTGTAAATACATATTCTTTTGAATTCATTATATCTACTGTTGGTATTACTAATGGCATTTTTATTTGTGATATATTTTCTATATTTCTTTTTTTGGCCATTTCGTTAAATATATTTTCTATGTTTTCTCCATTTCTTAGCCCTGTTATTGTCTTTTTTCTATTTTTTAAATACCCATGCAAGCCAGAAATAATTGGGTTTGCATTTACCCCTATTATTTCTTTTGCATATGTTTTAAATAGAATATATATGTAATAAGGTGAATAACCCATTGCATAAAGTGAAGCTATCATACTTCCACTACTAGTGCCTCCTATTATATCTACTTTTATATTATTTTCTTCTAATGCTTTTAAAACACCTGCATGTGCTATTCCTCTAATTCCTCCACCTGATAATGCTAAACCTAATTTCATAAAAAAGAACCTCCTTAATATTTTCTAGTAATTAAAATTACAAGAAAATCTAAAAGGATGAATATTTATCTAGTACGGAGCTTTCCTTCGCTTCGCTCGGAAATTCCTACTATATAAAAAACCTCCTACATGTTTTACATATAGTATTTACAAATATTATATGTATAAACATTGTAAGAGGTTATTTTTTATTATTTTACTTTTTTACTATTAAAATACATATCCTCTGGGCAAACATCTTCTCCTTCTTCCCATTCTATCGTTTCTCCACAAGCATGGACTTTTTTAAAATATTTATAATCTTTCAATTTAGAAAAACATTCATATTGTAAATTTGGTTTCATATCATATATCTTTTCTTCACCATTTTCATAAATTAGTAATAATTCATAATTTTCTAATACTTTTACATCTTTTATAATAGGTGTCATACATTTTCCCCCTTATTTTAATGGTTCTATTTTAAACCCATCTTTACCTTGAATAAATAGATCCCATAATTTTTTTAATTCTTCCTTATGTATTTCTATCCATGCTTGTAATAATTTTCTTTGACCATTTGGAAATTTTCCTTCTATAATATTTCCATTCAAATCAAATGTTGCTATATATTCATTATAAAATGCATGTATATGTGGCTTGTTATGTTTTATATTATCTCTAAAATACATTCTAATATCTATACCATAAAATTTTGATATTGTTGGCATTTTTCTACCTCCTATTTTAACATATTGTTTTATAAATTTCAACTAATTGGTAAAATTAAAATCCTGTTCTTGGCAATTTATTTTTTGACTTGTTGGTTATTTGTATATTTACTATTTGGTTATTTTCTATTATTTCTATTTCATATATTGTGCTATTTAATTCGTAGCTTTCGTCTGTTTTCGTTTCTTTTATATAGTATTTTCCTTTTTCTAGTTTGTTTGTTATTGCTATTCCTTGTTCATTTGTTATTATTGTTTGTACTACTTCATCTTTTTCATTTTTTATTTCGAATTCTACATTTGCAATTGGAGTACCTGCTTTTTTACCTGTTATTTTATTGTCATCTTCACTTAATTTTATTATTTTTATTTGTCCTTTTATTTTTTCATTTTTTATTTCCAATTTTGTCTCTTTATTCCATTCTATTTTTAGTTTTATTTCTTCTTCTTTTAATACATACTCTTCATTTGTTTTTACTTCTTTTATGGTATATGTTCCTATATCTAAGTTTTCAATTACCGCTTCTCCATTTTTATTTGTTACAAGTTTATTTATTAGTTCTTTTTTATCATTGTATAATTCGAATTCTATTCCTTCTAACCTTATTTCTTCATTTTCTGAATCTACTTTAACTACTTTTAAACTTCCTTTTTTACGATTATTTTCTATTTCAATTTTGCTTGTTTTTCCCCATTGTAATAATACTTGTTCTACTTTTCCATTTAATATGTATTTTTCATCTACTTTAATTTCTTTTACTTTTATTACTCCTGGTTCTAAATTATTTAGTTCTATAATTCCTTTCTTATTTGTAGTATATTCTCCTAATTTTTCGCCATTTTCTTTTGTTATTTTAAAAGTTACATTTGGAAGTGGATTTTTTGTTTCACTATCTATTTTTGTAAGTGATAAACTACAATTATTAGGGTCTACTTCCATATTAATACTTGTATTTGCTTTTTCATAACTACAAGTATATGTTACATAGCTTTGTGCTTCTGCAATTGAGCTTTTAGCAAAATATACTGGGCAGGTTTTTATTTCTGCATCTTGTATTTTTATTTCCATATTTATTTTTTCTTTTATATTTTTAGTTGGAATTGCTATTTTGAAATTTGAATTACTTAAATTTGAAACTTCTTTATTATTTGAATCTAATATTTTTGTTCCAGAAATAAAATTTTCTATTGATACTTTATAAGATTTTAAATTTTTATTAGCTGTTACTTTATAATTTTGAACTAAATATTCTTCTTTATTAATTATTTCTACTTTTTTGTCTCCATTTTTGTTAATGGCTACTTGTGGCGCTTGATACTCTTCTTTTCCATTTATTCCATATTCATATAATGTTTGCGCTACATTTAGTGCTTTTTCTCCTCTCCTTTGTATTTCTTCTACTGTGTTTCCATCTACACTTCTATTTCCTAATATATATTTAGCTTTTGGCGCTACTCCTTCTGCATAACTATGAAGTGCAATTTTTGTTGCAGAATAAAAGTCATCATCACATTCTAAATTCCATTCTTTATAATTTGAGCCCATATATCCTTTACTTAATATTCTCCAAATTACTGGATTTGTTTCTTTAAAAATAGTTCCATTGTATGCTCCGTATCCTGTTCCTACCCCTTCTTTTGCAGGCTCTATGCAAAAAGCTGGGTACCTATTTCCTGTTTCGGCATCTATGTAATATACATACCACACTATTTTATAACTCCATTTATTATGTGATGCCATCCAATATTCTACTAGGGAATCACATTCATGATCTCCTTGTAAAAGTATTGTATCTCCTTCTTTTATATTTGCTTTTACTACATTTACATTCATTAATATTGTTAGTAATTGAATTATTATTAATATTATACTTATTATTTTTGTTTTTTTCATTTTTTCTCCTTTTCTTCTCTTTTTTCGACAAAAAATAAGGACTGGATATATGGTTTTCATATATCTAGCCCCTATTTTATTTATTTTTTTAATTTTATTCAGCTGTGTATGGTAAAACTGCTATTTGTCTTGCTCTTTTTACTGCAAGAGTAATATCTCTTTGATGTTTTGCACATGCACCTGTTGCTCTTCTTGGTAATATTTTACCTTTATCATTTATAAACTTCTTTAATTGATCTGCATTTTTATAATCTAAAACAAGATTTTTGTCTGCACATAAAGGACAAACTTTTTTTCTTATTTTTCTAAACTTTGGATTGTAATCTTCATCCATATTATTATTTCTATTATTTCTTTTTTGTTTTTTATCTGCCATCTCGTTTTCCCCCTTTCCAAACTCGAAGAGTTTGTACTATTCATTATTCACTCTTCATTATTCATTCAAGCAATTTCTTCGAAGAACGGACGAGCGATGCTCGCCCCTACAATAATTGTTAGCATTCATGCTAACAATTAAAATGGTAGGTCGTCTCCTGAAGATACTTCAAAATCTGAAGTTCCTTGAGCTTGTTCTGGCATGCTACCGAATGTAGCGTCAAAACTTCCTCCAGCTTCTCCATCTCTTTTGCTATCTGCAAAATATGCTTCTTCTGCTACTACTTCTGTTATGTAGTGTTTTTGTCCTTGGTCATCATCCCAAGTTCTTGTTTGAATTCTTCCTATTACACCTACTTGTTGACCTTTTTTGAAGTATTTACTACAGAATTCACCTAATTTGCTCCATGCAACTATATTTATAAAATCTGCTTGTCTTTCTTCTCCTGGTCTTACAAATCTTCTATTTACTGCTAAACTAAAAGATGCTACTAATGTATTGTTAGTTTGTGTGTATCTAACTTCTGGGTCTCTTGTTAATCTTCCCATTAAAATTACTTTGTTCATATTTTTTACCTTACCTTTCGGCCCCTTATTCTTCAACTTTTACAGTCATAAATTTAATTACTTCATCTGTAATTCTATAGTTTCTCTCTAATTCTGCTATTAAAGATGTGTTAGCTTCAAAATAGAATACTACATAGTAACCTTCTTTGTTTTTCTTAACTTCATAGGCTAATTTTCTTTTTCCTAATTCATCAGCTTTTTCTAATTTACCATCACTATTAATTAAATCTGATAATTTTTGAATTAATGTTTTAATTCCTTCTTCATCAACATTTGGATTAATAATGACAACACTCTCGTATTTATTCATTATTTTTCACCTCCTT
>CAPNDH010000061.1 GCA_948664205.1 uncultured Clostridia bacterium
ACTATATTTATTTTGTTTTGACTACTTACCCACTCGATTTAGCGAAGAGCCTATAATAAAATTGTAGTAAAAATAAAAAACTCATATCAAACAGGAGGACAAACTATGAGCGACATGAACAGATGTGTAGAATTGGCAAACGAAATGAATGAGATCATCCACGCTAACACGGAAGCGGCAAGGCAGATTAAGGCAGGACATGAGGGAACAATCTCCCGGATCATGGAAAAGCTGAGAGCTGCAAAGCAGGATCGTAACGGCATCAAGAGACGTTTCTCGTTCGGTAAGTTGTTCAGGGCAAAAATGAACAAGATCACAGCAGAAGAGGCGCGGGATATGGCTCAGCAGTATAAGTACTATGCTGAAACCACAGATGCCATCGTAGAAAGCGAGGAGGAGCTGGCGGATACTCAGGAACTTCTTAAGGAAGCTGATGCGTCCCTTCAGAGAAGAGAGATGATCGAGCAGCGTGCGAAGGATCTGCTTGAGGCACTTACAATGCCGGAGTAACAACACAGAAACAAATGAGTTACAAAACAGAGTCGTAATCGACTCTGTTTTGTGTTTACAAGTTTTAATAATATACTTGTAAAAAAAATAATAATTAGTTATAATATAATAGAAAGAAAAAGAGGTATAAATATGACAAATTATTATACTATCAAGAAATGAACTTTCACACTTATATGATGAACAAGCATCAAGAAGAATATATAGTGATATAAAAAATAAATATATAATAGAATTTAAAAAGCTAGAAGAAAAATTTGAGCAAATACTATAAAATGGAGGAAAATAAATGTCAGAGAAAAAAAGAATATTAACAGGAGATAGACCAACAGGAAAATTACACATAGGTCATTACTTTGGCTCATTAAAAAAGAGAGTAGAAATGCAAAATTCAGGAGAATATGACCCATATATACTAATAGCAGATGTGCAAGCATTAACAGATAATTTTAATAATCCAGAAAAAGTACATAAAAATGTAAGAGAAGTAGCAATGGACTATTTAGCATGTGGAATAGACCCTAAAAAAGCAACAATATTTATACAATCTATGATACCAGAAATAGCAGAACTTACAGTATTTTATTCAAACTTAGTAACAATAGCAAGACTTCAAAGAAACCCAACAGTAAAAACTGAAATAGCTCAAAAGAAAGAACTATTTGGAGAAAGTGTAACATATGGTTTCTTAGGTTACCCAGTAAGTCAAGCAGCAGATATAACATGTTTTGAGGGGCAACTTATACCAGTAGGAGAAGACCAACTTCCACTAATAGAACAATGTAGAGAAATAGTAAGAAAATTTAATAGTATATATGGAGAAGTTTTAGTAGAACCAGAACCAGTATTATCAAGTGGAAAAAGAATAAAAGGACTAGATGGAAATGAAAAAATGGGAAAATCTTTAGGAAATGCAATATACTTATCAGATAGTGAAGAAGAAATAACAAAAAAAGTAATGAGTGCAGTAACAGACCCAGGAAGAATAAAAAAAGATGATAAAGGAAATCCTGATATATGTATGGTATCATACTACCACAAATTATTTAGTACTAAAGACGAAGTAAAAACAGTATGTGAAGAATGTAAAGCAGGAGCCAGAGGCTGTGTAGCATGTAAAAGACAGCTTGCAAAAAACATATCAGAAACACTAAAACCAATAAGAGAAAAAAGAGCATATTATGAACAACATCCAGAAGAAGTAGATAAAATTCTAATGGAAGGAACCAAAAAAGCACAGCAAGTAGCGAAAGAAACAATGAAAAAAGTAAAAGAGGCAATGAAGTTAGATTATTTTAATTAGAAGTTGGAGGTTGGAAGTCAGAGGTTAGAAGTTAGAATTTTGGCAACTTATTCGAAAGAATAGCCAAAATTTAATTCCTAGCATTTAACCTAAAAAAGATGTAGGGTCAGCGCCGTCCGCTGTCCGCTCTCCAGCGAAATTGCTTAAATAAACTGTAAAAAATAAGGAGAAATAAAATGAAAGTATATATTGTAAGACATGGACAAGTTCCTCATAATGCGTTAAATCAATACAATACAGATGATGAAGATTTAACAGAACTAGGAATAGCACAAGCAGAACAATTAAAAGAAAAGATTAAAAACATGAAATTTGATATAATTATTTCATCTCCACTAATGAGAGCAAGGCATACAGCAGATATATTAAATATAAATAACAATAAAATTATTTATGATGATTTAATAAGAGAACGAAATGTAGGAGACTTAAGTGGAAAGCCATTAGAAGTAACAAATAGAGAAGAATATTGGAATTACTATACAACTATACAATATGGAACATCAGAAAATATAAAAATATTTTTTGAAAGAGTACATAAATTTTTAGATAAACTAAAAGAAGAAAATTATGAAAGTGTACTTATAGTAGCACATAGTGGAGTATCAAAAGCATTCTATGGCTATTTTAATGGTATACCAGAAGATGGAAAATTTTTAAATTTAGGATTAAAAAACTGCGAAATTAAAGAATATACTTTATAGAAATGGAGAGAAAAATGTTTACAGATTACGTAAAAATACTAGTAAAATCTGGTGACGGTGGAAATGGAGCTGTTTCATTTAGAAGAGAAAAATATGTAGCGGCAGGTGGACCAGATGGAGGAGACGGCGGAAAAGGTGGAGACGTATACTTCTATGTAGATGACGATATGAACACCTTAATAGATTTCAGATTCAAAAAGAAATTTATAGCCGAAAATGGAAAAAATGGAGAAGGAAACCATAGGTATGGTAAATCAGCAGACGACTTATATATAGGAGTTCCAATAGGAACAATAATAAGAGAAGCCGATACTAATGAAATTCTAGCAGATTTATCAGAAAAAGGACAAAAAGAACTAATATTTCCAGGTGGAAGAGGAGGAAAAGGAAACTCACACTTTGCAACATCTACAAGGCAAGCACCTCGCTTTTCACAAGGAGGAGAAAAGGGAATAGAAAAAGAACTAATACTAGAATTAAAACTTATAGCAGATGTAGGTTTACTAGGTTTCCCAAATGTAG
The DNA here is from genome assembly GCA_948664205.1 of uncultured Clostridia bacterium. Classification (GTDB taxonomy): domain Bacteria; phylum Bacillota; class Clostridia; order TANB77; family CAG-508; genus UMGS1663. The sequence goes on from CAPNDH010000061.1 coordinate 3,040, forward strand.
GAAAATCAACCTTCCTATCAAGAACAACATCAGCTACACCTAAAATTGCAAACTATCACTTTACAACTTTAGAGCCAAACTTAGGAGTTGTAAAATCAGAATATGGAGATAGCTTTGTAATAGCAGACATACCAGGAATTATAGAAGGAGCAAGCCAAGGAGTAGGGTTAGGAATTCAATTCTTAAGACATATTGAAAGAACAAGGTTATTACTACATGTAATAGATGTATCAGGAGTAGAAGGAAGAAACCCAGTTCAAGATTTTAATATAATAAATGAAGAATTAAAACAATATAGTGAAAAATTAGCAAATAGAAAACAAATAATAGTAGCAAATAAAATAGATAGTATGCAAGATGAAAAACTATATAAAGAACTAGAAAAAATGGCAAAAGAAAAAAATATAGAAATATTCAAAATATCAGCAGTAACAGGAGAAGGCTTAAAAGAATTGCTAACAAGGGTAACAGAGGTTCTAAAAACACTTCCAAAAGAGGAAATTGTAGAAATTAAACAAAGAAAAGTTTATACATTAGAAGAAAAGCAAGAATTTACAATAGAAAAAGAAGACGGAATATTTGTAGTAGATGGACCAGGAGTTCAAAGAATAATGAGAAGAGTAAACTTAGAAGACAATGAATCTATGCACTATTTCCAAAAATGTTTAGATGAATTAGGAGTAAATCAAGCACTAAAAGAAGCAGGGGTACAAGAAGGAGATACTGTTAGAGTAGTTGACTGGGAACTAGAATGGTATGACTAAAAAATAAAAGGAGGAAAATAAAATGAAAAAGAAAATGATTGTAATAGTAGCAATATTAGCATTAATTATAGTAGGAGTAATAGGTTACTTTGCTACATTAGATTTAAAACAAGGGGTTACTTTAAGAAAAGAAGTAAATACAATAGGAAAATTAGATATAACTAAAGATGAAATAGATATGACAATAAAAACAAAAGGAGACTATGCTGTAGTAGAAAAAACAATAAAAGAATATTTAAATAATTATTCTATTAATATAAAAGAAGCGATGAATATAATGCAAGACAAAAAAATGGCAGAGATTTTAACAGTAGATAATTATAAAAATGATGGACCAGAATTTACAAATTCAAAAGAATATATAAGTAAAGCAAAAACAGACTTTAATGAAAAAATGAATCTATTAATAAGTATGACAAGCGAAGAAAAAATGATGCAAGAAATAGAAAATAAAAATTTAGACAGTAATTTTGTAGAACTATACAGAGAGTTAATGCTAGGAGACAAAATGGAAGAAGACTTAAAACAAATGGTAAAAAGTTTAGAAGAAGCAAGTACTACTATAAATAATATATTAGATACTCAAGAAAAAGTTATAGATTTATTAATAAATAATAAAGGAAAATGGGAAGTAGAAGGAAATCAAATACAATTTAGTACACAAAAATTAGTAAACGAATATAACAGTTTAATAAGTAGCTTGCAATAATTATAGTTATTATTCACAGTAGTACTATAAAAGTCCACTCCCAGTAAGTAATATATTTTATTTTTTTATTTCGCCCTTCAAGAAAAAGGGTATTACCTCGCGATATGAGGGCTGTCGGGACTTCATTACAAAAATAAAATATGTTACTTACTTCACGCTAGTGTAAAGAAAATGACCATGAATAGTAACAAATTATAAAAAATGTCAAACAAATTTAAAACTTTTGTTTGACATTCTTTTGTTTGTGTGATATGATATAGAAAATAAAAATTAGGAGTGATGTAAATGAGAACAAAAAAAGACCCTATGGAATTAAATAAAAGAGAAAAAGCAATATTAAAATTTATACAAAAAAATGTTGAAACAAAAGGATACCCACCATCAGTAAGGGAAATAGGAAAAGCAGTAGGTTTAAGTTCAACAGCCACAGTACATAGTTATTTAGCAAAATTAACTGAAAAAGGTTACATTAAAAAGGAAAACCAAAAAGGAAGAACTTTAAAATTATTAAAAGGAGCAGATAACAAAGAAATAGCTAAAGAACCTAAAAATTACTACACAGGAAGAGAAATGGTAGAAGTACCAGTAATAGGCAAAATTACAGCAGGAGAACCAATTTTAGCAGTAGAAAATATAACAGATACATTCCCAATTCCAATTGATTTCGTAGGAAATAGTGAAAGCTTTATGCTTACAGTACGTGGAGAAAGCATGATAGAAGCGGGAATACTAAATGGAGATTATATACTAGTAAAAAAACAAAATACAGCTAATAATGGAGAAATAGTAGTTGCATTAATAGGAGAAGAAGCAACAGTAAAAACCTTCTATAAAGAAAAAGATCATATAAGGTTGCAACCAGAAAACAGCACAATGGATCCAATAATAGTACCAAACTGTGAAATACTAGGAAAAGTAGCAGGAGTATTTAGAAAAATGTAATTAAATAAGAATGGAGAATAAATATGGCAACACTAAAAAAATTCTTAATGTATGGTTCTTGGATATTACTATTTTTTATATTCTCACAAATTATGATATTTATAGCAATAAATACAACATATAAATATAAAAAGGTAGAATCATATTCAACATTAATAACACAAGCAGAAGTAAAAGCAACATCAGTAAACGGTTTTGCTAAATGCAAAGTAAAATCAGGAGCACAAAATAAATATATAAAAATAGATTGCTATTCAAAAAATGATGTTTTAATGGGAACCAAATACATAAAAATAGAAACAAATGAAGAACAAGAATTTGAAGTTAGGTTTAATTATAGCAAAGTAGATAATGCAAAAGTAAACATAGTAGATCAAATACCACAAGATATAGAAGAAGATCAAACAATGTCAGATCCAAAAATGAATGCAGCAATGCTAATTAGTGCATTAATATTATTAATAACATTTGGATAAGAAGAATAAAATATATATTGTAGAAGATATTTAGTTATAAAATATCTTCTACAAATATGTATATAATTACATTATTGAAGAAATCAAATTTGTAGTAATTAAAGTGTTCAAATAACAATAATGAAAAAAATACAAAAAAATTTAAAATAAGTATTGACAATTTATATAAAATCTTGTATACTTAATCTCGTCGAAAGAAACAAGGTCGCTTAGCTCAGCTGGGAGAGCATCTGCCTTACAAGCAGGGGGTCATAGGTTCGAGCC
>CAPNDH010000062.1 GCA_948664205.1 uncultured Clostridia bacterium
AATGAATATACTCTTTTGGCAAGCTCATACTCTTGTTGTTCTGCTTGATTTTCTAATTTTTCTTCTGCTTCTCTTAATTCTTTTGCTTGTTCTTGCTCTTTTAGCCAATTAGGGTATTCTGCAAGTTCCTTTTCATTCAAATATCTTTCTACCTTAATAAGTTCTGTTATTCTTTTTGCTACATCATTCCAACTTATTGTTGTTGTAATTTCATCTTTGAAATAACCTCTATTTAATGTCATACCTTTAGGAGAACATTGCAAACCTATTCCTGATCCAGATACAGTTCCAGTTGTTCCATAATAACCTAATCCATACATTTTCTTTAAATAGTCTGCATTATCTTTTAATGACAAATGTGTTTCAAATTGTTGATATATAGAATATTTACTGAATGTTCCTCTTTCTTGTAATACTCTATCTATAAACTCTTGTGTAAATTCTAGTTCTGGCTTTTTTTCTGCCTCATTGATTAAAGACATTTGGTCTGTAACAGATAGGATTCTTGTTTCCACATCTTTTAATTGATTAAGCATAATCATAGCTTCATAATTATCAATTAAATTTTCCCATGAAATAAAACTTTCTGTATCTCGTGATAGAAAACTACCTTTCCATACTAAAAGTCCATTTTCAAATGCTTTATAACCATATCTTTCATCATTTATTGTAATTTCTGTATAATCAATATTAAAACTACTTTTTAAAAATTCTGCTCGTTTATTTTTGTCATTTTCATTTTCAAAGTATTGTCTAATTTCACTATTAGAAACTCTTAAATGTGGTGCATTAGTTAGTATTTGATTAACTTTTGCATCTGTAACAACATAAGGACAGTCCTTGCTACTGTCCCTACTATAAATACCTAAATGTAAATTATTTCGTTCGCTGCCATTTCCTCTGCTGTCGCTCTGATGTTGTTCATGAGTCCTACCCATGTCATCTGATCTTTGGCTTTCAATTCTTCCGTTATTCCTTGTTGCTTCTTCATCATCTCTACCAGTTCTTCCACTCTCTTGCTCATTTGTTCCTGTATTTGTGTCAAGTGTTGTTCTAGTTTCTTGTTCATTACCAATATTGTCAATTCGTGGTTTTTGTGATTCTTTAGATAATTGTATCTCATTAGAGCGTATTTCCCTGCTGGTATCTTCTCTTTCTCCATTACTAGGTTTGGCATATAATAATCCCCTTGTTTCGTGTACTCTATTTTCTCTACCATCTTCATTTCCTCCTTTGATTTTTTCATTATCATTAGAATACATTTCTTTATCAAATTTCTCAATTGTACGATTTTTTAATTTTTCACTTTTTTGTAGATTTGCAACTGTCCTTGCAATTTCTCTCAAACCCATTTCTGCTATATCACTTACACTTGCACCTAATGTTGTTAGAACTTCTTGATTATTAAAGTATTTTATATATGAGAATTCTTGCTCTTGTATTTGCTCTTTGGCATTTATTCCACATCTAGTCATCATCATATAACTTACACTTGCCCATGTAGTAGTAATAAGCATAGTTTTTATCTCTTCGTCTGATATAGTCGCAAGCATTGAATTTGCTTTGTTTTCTATAATTGATGTCAAATAATCTTCTATATTATCTACTACCATATTATAACTTGCTGAAATTATAGCTTGTGATAGATTTTCTTTTGAGCTTATATCTCCAAAATTGGCTTCTAAACTTTCGATTATATCTTCTTCATAATTTTGTTTTATAGTCCATAATTTATACTCTGTATTATTATAGTTGTTCGTATCTGATAAGTCAAATACTAGCTTAAATGGATATTTACTATATGGATTTTTGTCGAATACATAAATTGGTGTTGCTCCACTATTTACCCATCTATGTGGTACTACTCTTTTATTCCAATCTTCCATTGTTGCACAAGCTCTTGCATCTGGTCGCTGTGCATATATAAGAATTTGGTCATCAAAATCATATTTGAAATTCCATGAACTGCTATCTAAAAACTTTCTCCAATTTTCTGCACTTTGTGAAAGTTCATTTATGACTTCTTTATAGAGTTGTCTTGTTTCTGTTATTTTTCCCAAACTATTCCTCCTCTACATTATTGTCTTTTCATTTTCCTTGTATAATCTTCATCTACTTTTAACACATTATCAAATGCAGAAAGTAATAAAACTATTAGTTCTGCTGCTTCTTTTTGGAATAGTCCAATGTCTATTATAGATATTTCTCCCTCTTCATCTTTTTGTGGTATAGAATATCTTAATAATAGATCTTGTAAGTTTTTAGCTTTTTCTTTCCATTCTTCTGTTACAATATTTTCTTCTTGAAATGCAAGTAATGCCATTAGTTTATTAAAGTTTCCTTTATTTACAATGAATTTTACTGATGGCTTTTTATAATGTTCTATCATAGTTATCTCCTTTCTGTTTCCTCTTTTCCTGCTAAAAATCCTATTACATTTTTCTTTGCTACTGCTTCTTTTAAATCCATAATAAAACTTTTTTCAACAGGGCTAAACTGTTTCAAATCTTCCCATTTTAAGGCTTTTATTTTTTGTTCTGAATCTATATTGTTTTCAAATAATTTTTCCAATGTCTTTACACTTTGTGTTAGTGTATATTGTGGCATGATAATTCCTCCTTAAATTGAATTAAGGTGGCTAATTAAAGCCACCTTGTTATTGGTCTATTTTTTATTTACTGATTTTCTCTTTTTATATTCGTGTACTCCCACACTAGCTAATGCAAGTATAGATAAGCCTAATAAACCTGCATATAGTTTTAAGTTACTATTATCTCCAGTTTTTGGTGTATCTACTGGTACATTTTCAAATTCAAGAGTATATGTTGAATCTTCACTTTCTACTTTCTCATTATCAATAAATGTTCCTTTGTCATTCATTTCAACTTTGATTACTTTATCTGATAATACATAACCCTTTGGTGCAGCAATTTCCTTAATATAATAAATTCCATATCGTAAATTTTCAAATAAAACTGTTCCATTTTCTTTATCTGATTTTACCTCTTTTATAAGTTTTGTGCATTCTGCATCTTCATATATTCCAAAAGTAAATTTATCTTTGATAACTTCTTTTGTATTACTATCAATTTTTACTAATTTAATATTTTGAAGAATAGGCATATCTTTCATTTCTACTCTTTGTGTTTCTTTATCTTCACTCACAGTAAACTCGATTTCTTCTGTAATCTCATAGCCATAAGGTGCAGTAATTTCAACTAATTTGTATTTTTTGTTTTCTTCTAATCCAACTACTTTATGTGGCTCTTTTGTAGATGTCCATTCATCTATTACATTGCCATCTTCGTCAATTACTTTCAATTCTGCTCCTTCAATTTCTTCGCCTGTTACTAGATCTGTTTTTACAACTTCTAATATTTTGTCAATCATTATTACTTTTTGAGTTTCTTTATCACTTGTTACTGTAAATTTTACATCAGTAGCTTTTACATAGCCATCTACCACGATTTCTTCGTGTAATATATATTCTTCGTTTTCAATAAGTCCATTTACTTTGTGTGGCTCTTTACCAGAAACCCATTTATCTACAATGTTCTTTGTTTTAGTGCTTGTAACAACTAAAGTAGCTCCCTCTAGTTCATTTCCACTAATATCTTGTTTTGATATTTCAACTACTTTATCTATCATTTTCACTTCTTGTGTTTCTTTATCAGTAGTTACAGTAAATTTAACTTCATTTGATATAACAAATCCATCTGGTGCATATTGTTCAATAAGTGTATATGTTTTTCCCTCTACTAAATTGTTAATTCTATGTGGCTCTTTTGTAGATGTCCACTCATCAACTACATTATTATCTTCATCAATAACTTGAAGTTCTGCTCCTTCAATCTCATTTCCACCAATGTCTTGTTTTGTCATTGTTACTACTTTATCTATCATTGTTACTTTTTGAATCTCTGCTGTATTTTCTACTTTGAATTTGATTTCTGTTGCTACCACAAATCCATTTGGTGCTGTTTCTTCTTTTAGTGTATATTCTTTTCCTACAACTAAACCTTCTATTTTGTGAGTTTTTTCAGTAGATACCCAACTATCAATAACTTCGTTATTTTCGTCTGTAATAGTTAGTTTTGCACCAACTAACTCTTTTTCTCCTGTTATATCTGTTTTGCTAACTTCTATTGCTGTTGTTCTATTTTCAATATCTTTCTCTACAACATATTCTTTTGTTACTGTATCTTTTTGTTCAAATATTACTTCGTATTCTGTTTTATCTAATACTGCTCCATCTATTGTTGTTAGTTCTTTTAAGTGATATTTGCCCATTGGTAAATTTGAAACTGTTAATGTTCCATCAGCTTTTAAATTATATTTTCCTACTACTTTTCCTTTTTCATATATAGTAGATCCGTCAGCATAATCAATTATTTTTTCATCTGCTACTAATTCAAAAGATATTTTTGTAAAGTCAATATCTTTTATCATTGTTTTGTCCATATCTTCTCTTAATGCTACTTTTTTATTTAATTTTAGTGTTCCTGTTGGTTGCTCATTTTTTACTGTTACTGTAATCCAAGCATCCCAGTCTTTATCATAATTTAGTGTAGAGTTTCTGTTATCTACTTTAAAAGTTAATTCTTCATCTAATTGTATAAATCCTGTTGGAATTTTTATTTCAGTTAATTTATACTTTCCTGCTTCTAACTTTGTTTCTGTTTTTGCAACTCCCTCGCTGTTTGTAGTCCAAGTTTTATAATATTTATCGCTAATTTTACATTGTACTTGTTCCCATTTGTTTGTATCTTCATTTAATCTATATAATTCAAATGTTGCATTAGAATAAGTTACAAATTTTCCTGTCTTTTTATCTTGTTTTTGCATTTTTATATATGCCTCAAATGGCAAATCATTTTCAACAAGTTCTTTAACTGGTGTTTTACTGTCTTTATCTATTGTTACATAGAATTGTTCAACTGTTGTTATCTCTGGAGATGGTGTATAAGTTTCATTTACTGTATATTCTCCATAAGCTAAAAGTCCAGAAATTCCGTGTCCATTAGTTCCTGTTCTAAATATTGAATATTCATCTGTTGCAAACTCGCTTAAATGTTTCTTTGCTTCATCAAAACTTCCGTAATAGTCAACATATTTTGAAAGTATTGCTGTAAATTCTGCATTTGCTACTGTTTCTGCTGTTGCATTTTCATTTGTGCTAACCTTGATTACTTCAAAAGGTGCTTTTTCTACTGTATTTGTAACTGTTCCTGCTACTTCTATAACCTTTGTATTCATATCTCTGTATGAAAATGTATAATCATACACTTTTGTATCTGGCATATAACCTGTTGGTACTATGGTTTCTTTTGCATAATATTTTCCCATTGGTAGTCCTGTTAATTTTGTTCCCTCTACACTTATTTTTGCAGGTGTATTATTATTTGTTATTTTTATACTAGCTACTCCATACTCATTGAAAGTAAATGTTGCAATTTGTTCATCTTTATCAAAATATTTTATTGTTCCTGCAACATTTGTTATTCTTTCTTTTGCATATAAAGTATATTCAGTTCCTTTAAGTGTTGCATCTCCGTGATGTGACTTTTTATCTACTCTATTTTTATTTCCTGTTTCTTTATCTGTCTTTTCAATAATTAAATTTCCTGTTGGCTCTGTATTTTCTACTGTAACACTTCCAAATATAACATTTGTGTTTTGGTCTTTATATCTTAAAGTAACTTCCTTTTGTTCAGTATTTAATAAGTAACCTGTTGGCACTTCAATTTCCTTAATTTTATATTTTCCAAGTGGCAAATTTGATTTGCTTGCAACTCCTACACTATTGGTTGTAATAGTTGCTACTACATCTCCTTTTGAGTGGTGTTTTACTGTTCTGGCAACATTGTATATATCTTCATTAGCAATTATTTGAAATTTTGCTCCTTGTACTTTATCTCCATTTGTATTTGTCTTTGTTACTGTAATTTCTGCTGTTGGCTCTGTGTTTACTATTGCTTGCTCTGTTGTTTGATTAGGTTTTACTTCTGCTGTATAAGTTTCTGTATTTAGTAAATAACCTGTTGGGCTTGATTTTTCTTTTATATAGTAAGTTCCTTTTCTTAATTTTTCTAACTTGATTTTTCCATTTGTTACTGTTACATCACGATTAAATCCATTTTCTCCTGTTACATTAAATA
>CAPNDH010000063.1 GCA_948664205.1 uncultured Clostridia bacterium
CCTGTTGCTGCATATTTTATTGGTCTTCCTGTTACTTTTTTTACTGATAATGCTGCACCACCACGTGTGTCACCATCTAGCTTTGTTAGTATTATTCCATCTATTCCTAAACTCTCATTAAATGATGTTGCTACATTTACTGCATCTTGGCCTGTCATTGAGTCTACTACTAATAATATTTCGTGTGGTTTTACACCTGATTTTACATTTTTTAGTTCATTCATAAGTTCTTCATCTATGTGAAGACGGCCTGCTGTATCTAGTATTATTACATCATTTAGCTTACTCATCGCTACATTCATTGCCTGTTTTGCTATGTGAACTACATCTTTTGAAACTTCATTTGCATATACTGGAATGTTAAGCTGGTTTCCTACTACTTGTAATTGTTTTATAGCTGCTGGTCTATATATATCGCAGGCTACTAGTAATGGTTTCTTTCCTTGTTTTCTTAGTATATTGGCAAGTTTCCCTGCTGTTGTTGTTTTTCCGTGAACCTTGGAGACCTACTAACATTATTATTGTTGGTGGGTTTGGTGTAAAGTTTATTCTACTTTCTTCTCCACCTAATAGTTCTACTAGTTCATCTTTTACTATTTTTATAACTTGTTGACCTGGAGTTAATGATTTTAGGACATCTTGACCAAGGGCTTTTTCTTGTACTTGATTTATAAATTCTTTTACAATTTTATAGTTAACGTCTGCCTCTAAAAGTGCAAGCTTTACTTCTCTTAACATTTCTTTTAAATCTGATTCTGTAATTCTTGCTTTTCCTCTAAGCTTTTTTGTAATTGATTGCAATTTTTCAGAAAGTCCTTCAAATGCCATGTTATTATCTCCTTTTTCTATTTTTATATCGTTTGTAGGGGCGAGCAGTGCTCGTCAGTATACTTCGGAGAAATTACCTTAAACAATTTAAAATAATTTTCTAGATGAGCGGACGTACAATGTACGCCCCTACAAATACATTTCTGTCATACCCTATAATTTATTTTGTTTCATTTTTTTCATTACACTAAACAATTTAATTCTTTTCTTACGTGGTTTAATATCTTTTCTATTTTTTTGTCAGATGATACCTCTTGTATCTTGCCTAGTTCGCTTAGTACTTCTTGCAAAAGTTTTTCTTGCTTCATCATCTTTTCCATAATTTGTAGCTTTTCTTCTAGTTCGAAAAGTTTATTTTCCCCCTTTTTTATTATGTCTCTAACAGCTTGCCTTGTTATATTATTATTTTCTGCTATTTCTGAAAGTGATAAATCGCTATTATAGTAATCTGTTAAAACCTCAAGCTGTTTTTCAGTTAATAATTTACCATATATTTGGCATAACATACTTACTCTAACATTTTTTTCCATATTACCACCTCTTAATTTGTAATGCTAATTAACTTTACACTATTTTTTTGTTTTTGTCAAGTAGTTTTGCTTTATTTTTTTGTTTTTCTATTGTATTTTTACATAATTTATGATATTATAATTGCAATAAATTTGAACCCGTTAACCTTTTTTATAATAAAGGAGGTATTTATATGGAAAACACTATTTATGAAAAAATTATTAAAGAAAGAAACGATTCAAGAAAGAACGATCCTTCTGGTTGTGAATTAGAAGCTTTATCTAAAATTTGGGTAATCGCTTTTATTAACGATGATAAGCTTCCTAAAAGCTTTCATGTTGGAACTGTACGGATGTCAAAATATGCTATGGAACATATGCTACTACGTTTAGGCATTGATGCAACCGTTACACTTAACAATTGTTTAAATGGTGCTTCGTTTGATATAACATTAAATTCATGAAATAACATGTAAAAAGTCGAGAAATGTCTCGACTTTTTATATGTTATTTCATAACTTCACTAATAACTTTAGCTAAATATTTCATGCTTGCTAGGCATTGCTCCATTGTGTTTCCTGTTGCTCCTACTTCTATTATGCTTGCTGCTTTTGATAAGTGTTGATTATATCTACTATTTCTTAATACTATTGGTTTGAATAATCCTGGATACAATTCATTTGCTTTTTCCTGTACTTTTACTGCAAATTTCAAATTTTGTTGCCAATTTGGGTGTTCTAGTCCGGCCTCCATCTGTTCCTATTACAAACATTAACTGGGCACAATATTCTTCTCCTATTTTTACACTTGGTGCATAGCTATAATCTGCTATTGCATCTCTATGTATGTCAAATATTACGTCTGTATTTTCATTTGTTAATAATAAGTTTTTTACTGTACTTAATGAGCGTTCATATGAACCATTGTATGCTGGGTAGTCATGATATGTTGTATTGTGTATTACATTGTAATTATAGCTTTTTAATTGATTTGTAAGTTCAGTTCCTACTCTTGCAACATTATAGTTTAAGTCAGTAGTTCTATATGTTCCTGTTTGTGTATAATTAAATTTTTCTGTTGCTGTATAACTTTCGCAAGTATGTGTATGAAATATCATTATGTTTTTGCTATTTATTTCTATATCTGGTTTTAATATATCTTCCGTTAAATTATAATCTGTTCCATTTTTTATATTAACTCCATTATATGAATTTGTGAATTTTTCTGGTACATTATTTTCTATTTTCTCAGTTTGAAGTCCGGTTTTTGCTTGCTCTACTTTTAGTTCTTCATTTTCTTCTGTTACATTTTTTATTTCTTTTTCTTTTATATTATTAAGCATACTAAGTTCTAATTTTAACATTGTTTTTAAAGGGTTATTATTTTTTATATCTGCTACTATTTCTTTATCATTTAATTGTTTCATTCCGGGTATGGTTTCGTCTAAACATTCTAAAAATTTATTGTTATCTATACTTATTCCTAGATTTGTTTGCTTTATTTTAGTAGGCGAAAAAAACTTACTAAAACTCCATAATATTATAATTATTAGTAAAAATTTTAGTAAGTATTTTATTATATCTTTTAAGTTTAAAACTGCTAAATTTATCATTATTATCCCTTTCGTACAAACTTCAATTATTATATAAATTATATGCTTGTACTTGGTTTAATATGACAAAGGAAAGATTTGGGACGTGTCCAAAAATTTACAAACTTATATAACTAATAAATATTTTTAATTAATTAAATGTTTGTAAATTTTTAGACACGTCCCAAATCTTTCCTAAAATCTTTCCAACTTTCCTTTATTATTTTTTATTTGCTAATTTCATTTATTGCATCTTCTATACCTAAAGTTTTTTGCTCTCCTGTTTGCATATTTTTTAATGTTACTGTATTATTTGCTATTTCATCTTCTCCTATTACTATAACATAAGGTATTTGTAGTTTATCTGCATATTTGAATTTTGCTTTTATTTTTTTGTCTTCTAGATAGTTTTCTGTTTCTATTCCTACATTTCTAAGCGCCTTTCCTATTTCTAGTGCTTTTGTTTGGTCTTCTACCATTGAAACTACTAGCACTTTTGATATTGATTTTTTAGAAGTTTCTATTGCTTTTAGCTCGTTTAATTTGTAGAATAGCCTTGTAAGTCCTATTGATACACCTACTCCTGGAAGTTTTTTGTCTGTATAGTATTCTGCCAAATTGTCATATCTTCCTCCGGAACATACACTTCCTATTTCTCTGTATTCATTTAAAAATGTTTCATATACTGTTCCTGTATAATAATCTAAACCTCTTGCTATACTTAAGTCTACTTTAAAGCTTGTGTCTGGCACACCAAAACTTCTTATATATTTTATTACTTGTTTTAATTCTTCTAAACCTTGTTTAAATAATTCTTCTGAAACTTCTAGTTTTTCTAATTTTTCTATTTTTTCATCAGCCGTACCATTTATCTCTATAAATTCTATAATTCTATCAATAGCTTTTTTTTCTATATTTATATCTTCTAGGCATTTAATTACATTTTCTTTTCCTATTTTTTCTATTTTATCAATTATTCTCATTATTTCTACTGAGTTTTCTTCTTGATTTAATTCTTTAAATAAGCCATTTAATATTTTTCTATTATTTATGCATATTGTGAAATCATTAAAACCTAACTCTTTTATTGTATTATATATAACTGCTGGCATTGTAGCATCATTTAGAATAGCTAGTTCTCCATCTCCTATTATATCTATATCACATTGATAGAATTCTCTAAATCTTCCTTTTTGAGGTCTTTCTCCACGATATACTTTTCCTATTTGATATCTTCTAAAAGGAAATGCTAAATTATTGTAGTTTTGTGCTACATATTTTGCAAGTGGTACAGTTAGGTCAAACCTTAATGATAAGTCGTTATCACCTTTATTAAAACGATAAATTTGTTTTTCAGTTTCTCCTCCTGCCTTTGCTAAAAGTACTTCACTCATTTCTATTATTGGTGTGTCTATTGGTAAAAATCCAAACTTTTCGTATGATTTTGCTATTTTTTCTTTCATTTCATTAAATAGAATCTGTTCATTTGGTAGTAGCTCCATAAAGCCTGGTAGTGTTCTTGGTTCTATTTTATCCATATTTTTTCCTCCTTTATTAATCTAACCTTGGTCGTAAGCTTAAGTATATTGGCTCTTCTTCTTTTATTCTTGTCGTTCTTCCATGACCCGGGTATACTATTGTGTCATCTGGCAAAATTGCTAGTTTATTTGTTATTGAATTTATTATATCTGCAAAGTTACTTGTTGGTAAGTCTGTTCTTCCCCATGTTCCTCTAAATAATGTGTCTCCTGAGAATAGTAATTTTTCCTTTTCGCAATATAAGCAAGTTCCACCTTTTGTGTGACCTGGAGTGTGTATTACTTTAAATTCTATGTTTCCAACATGTATTAGGTCTCCTTCATCTACTCTTGAATCCGCTTCTAGTGTAATATCTTCCATTCCTATATAATATGTTAAACTTATTCCTATATTATATAGTCCTTCACTATCATACCTATGTATTAAAACTTTTCCACCTTTTTGTTCTTTTAATCTTAATATTCCTCCAAAATGGTCTCCATGGCAATGGGTTAAATATATATATTTTAAGTTATCTATTCCTAAAGTATCTAACATTTCTATTATTTTCTCTGGTTCTCCACCCGGATCAATTACCATAGCTTCTTTTGTTTGTTCATCTTCTACTATATAACAATTTGTTGGTTCACCTAATGCTGTTTCTACTGGTATTCTCTTTAATATCATTTGTTTTTTCCTTTCTTTTTGGAAGTTAGAAGTTGGAGGTTGGAGGTTGGATTTAGGGTAATTTCTTCGAAGACTTACCATATATTCCAACTTCCAACTTCTAACTTCCAACCTCCATCTATTTTTTACGTTTTACTTCATATACACTGTCAACTTTTCTTATAACTTTAAGTACATTGTTTAGTTCTTCTAAATTTTCTACTTCTAGTGTTATTTCTGTTATTGCTATTCTTTCTTTGTTTGCTCTTGAGCTAACTGCTATTAGTTTTGTTTTTGTTGTTCCTATTTGTGAAATTATATCTGCTAACAGTCCTGTTCTATCATTTGCAAATATTTCTATGTCTACATTATATGCTACTGCTTTTTCGCTTAGCCAATATACATCTATCATTCTATTCTCTTCATCTAAGAATAGGTCTTTTAGGTTTTTACAGTCCGCTCTGTGTACTGATACTCCTCTTCCTCTTGTTATATATCCTACTATGTTATCTCCTGGTACAGGGTTACAACATTTTGATAATTTTACTAGGCAGTTATCTATTCCTTCTACTATTATTCCTGTTTTTGACGCATTTGCTTTATTTTGCTTTTTAGCTAGCTCCTCTATTTTTTCTTCTACATTTTCTTCTTTATGAACTTTTCTGTATTCTTCTAATATCCTTGCTATTACTTTTCCTGAAGATATTGCTCCAAATCCTACTGCTGCATACATATCTTCTGTGGTTGCAAATTTGTACCTATTTAATGCTCCTTGTACAAATTCTGTTTTAAATAGTTCGCTGTAGTCCATTCCTATTCTTTTTATTTCTTTTTCTATTAAGTCTTTTCCTTTTTCTATGTTTTCTTCTCTTTGATTTTTCTTAAACCATGCTTGT
>CAPNDH010000064.1 GCA_948664205.1 uncultured Clostridia bacterium
ATTATTGTTATTACTAGTGAAATTAATGTTATTGCTTTTTCTTTTCTCATTTGTTTTTCTCCCTTTACTATATTTACTTTTTATTTTATTAATTATATAGTTTAACTTTAATTATAACAATAATTACTTTAATTTTCGCTTATTACATTTTTACATAAAACTTGTTATTATCTATTATAAAAAATAACTTCATACCGCGGACGAGCTATGCTCGCCCCCTAGACATTAACCTAAATCAACATACTTTCCTATAACACAAAAAAGCGGAATCAAGAATTTACGAGTGCATAACTTATCCGTAATTCGTTATCACTCATACGGCTAAGAAATCTACGCAATGCAAATTGCTAGAAATTCTAATTTCCGCAATAATTGTCTTCCTCTGTATAACTTATCTGTAATTCACTTCGTTCAAACAGCTAAGAAAAGTATGGAAACTTCTCCTTCTAGGAGAACTTTCCTACTATACAAAAAAACATAGGATAACCTATGCTTTTATTTTTTCTATTCTACATGATCCTTAATGTAGTCTACAACATCACCTACTGTAACTACTTTTTCTGCATCTGCATCTGGAATTTCTGTATCGAATTCTTCTTCTAATGCCATTATTAATTCAACAATATCTAATGAGTCTGCTCCTAAATCATCTATAAAAGATGCCTCTAATGTAACTGATGTTTCTGTTACTCCTAATTGTTCAACTATTATTTCTTTTACTTTTTCAAAAATTTCTTCTTGTGTCATTATAATTACACCCCCTCTCAGTGCTATTTCTTTTGCTTGCATTAACAATAATACAACTTTATATAATTGTCAAGTACTTTTTTATTTCTTTTCGAATTCCTCTATCATTCTATCTACTGCTTTATTTTTAACAAATTGTTCTGCTTGCTTTATCGTAAATTCAAACAATTTCTCATCACTACTTCCATGTGCTTTTACTACTGGTTTTTTTACTCCTAAAAATAATGCTCCGCCATATTCTTTATAGTCCATAGTTTTAGAAAATGCTTTTATTGATGGAAGTGCTGGTATTGCACCTATTGTAGTAAAAATATTTTTCTTTAGGCTTTCTGTTAGTGTTCTTTTTACTAATTTTCCTACACCCTCTACTGTTTTTAAAAATACATTTCCTGTATATCCATCTGCAACTAATACGTCTAATTTACCAGAAAAAGCGTCTCTTCCTTCAACATTTCCTACAAAATTTATATTTAATTCTTCTGCTTTTTCTTTTAGTAAATTATAACTTTCTTTTACTAGTTCATTACCTTTTGTTTCTTCTGTTCCTATATTTAGAAGACCTACTGTTGGATGCTCTATTCCAAATGTATTTCTGTTATAAATAGTTGCCATTTGTGCAAATTGAAGTAAGTTTATTGGCTTGCAATTTGTATTTGAGCCACAGTCCATTAGCATTAATCTTCCTTTATATGCGGGTAATATTCCTGCTAAAGCTGGTCTATCTATTCCTTTTATTCTACCTACTAAAAGTGTTGCCCCCGTTAAAAGTGCTCCTGAATTTCCTGCAGATATAAATACATCTCCTTTTCCTTCTTTTAGCATATTAAATCCTACTACCATTGAAGAATCCTTTTTATGTTTTATAGCCTGTGTTGGTATATCACACATTTCTATTGTTTCTGTTGTGTGGTGTATACTAAGTTTAGGAGATATTTCTTTTATATCATTTTTGCCATAGAACTCTTTTATTTTAGAATTTATAACATCTTTATTTCCTACTAAACATACTTCTGCCTCAATTTGATTTATTGCTTTTACTGCACCTTTTATATTTGCGTCTGGTGCGTTATCTCCTCCCATTGCATCTAATAGTATTATCATTTTTTTGCTCCTTTTATTATTTATAAATATATATTTTGTTTTTATTTGTTTTATAACTATAATAACAAAATAACTAGAATTATATTTTACCGAAAGTTATTTGACTGCAATAACTTTCGTAGAATATAAATAACTATTGCAATTTTATTACTTATAGTAAATTATTGCAATAGTTTTCTTAATTTTTTTGTGAAAATGACCAATTATTCTAGCTTATTTTCAAAAATAGAGGCTGTAAAAAAAGTGAGTCAAAAGGGACGGGGTAAATTGGCACCTCTAGGAGTGCCAATTTACCCCGTCCCTTTTGACTCACTTTTTTTACAGTCTGTTTTTATTTTAAACTTATGCAAGTTCGATAACTGCTCCTGCTTCTGTAAATTTAGCTTTGATTTCTTCAGCTTCTTCTTTGCTTGCTCCTTCTTTAACTGTTTTTGGAGCTCCGTCTACTAATTCTTTAGCTTCTTTTAATCCTAATCCTGTAACGTCTCTTACAACTTTGATTACTTGGATTTTGTTTGCTCCAGCGTCTTTTAATACAACGTCAAAGCTTGATTTTTCTTCAGCAGCACCTCCTGCTACTGCTCCAGCTGCTGGTGCAGCAGCTGCTACTGCAGATACTCCGTATTTTTCTTCAATTGCTTTAACTAATTCTGCTAATTCTGCAACTGTTAAAGCGTCAATTTTTTCTAATAATTCTTCTATCATTTTTATTTCCTCCTAAATTTTATTTTGGATTTTACATCCTTTTTTATATTTTTTGTGATTTAAGTTCACTACTCTTTTTCAGACGAGCGATGAAACGCCCCTACAATTTTTTTATTTATTCTGGGCGAAATTCGGTATTCCTCTTCGGTATTCCTTACCGATTTAGCCCCTACATATATCCTAATTGTATATGTTTAAATTATGCATTTTCTTTTTGCATACGTACTTGATCAAGTCCGATTGCAAGCTTTGAAATAGTTCCAAGTAATCCACCTGCAAGCATTCCAAGTAATTCTTGTCTTGATGGTAATTTTGCTAAAGTAATTAATTCTTCTGTTGTCATTACTTTACCTTCTATTATACCACCTTTAATTTTATAAAAGTCATTAGCTTTTGCAAAGTTGTATATTGCTTTTAAAGGATCTAGGTATTCCCCTTCAGTTGTTATAACTGCTGTTGGTCCTTCTAAAACTTCGTCTAACTCATTTTCTCCGTTAGTATCTAATGCTCTTTTTATGATGTTATTTTTTATTACTTTGTATTCTGCTTTTGTATCTCTTAAAGTATTTCTTAAAGTTGTTACATCTTCAACTGTTATACCTCTATAATCTGTTAAAAGTACTAAATTAGAGCTTTTAAACTTTTCTGCTAATTTACTTACTTCTTCTTCTTTTTGTTTTAATATTGCTTCACTTGCCATTTGTTTTTTCACCTCCTAAAATGAAAATCCAATCTCATAGCCTTTGAGGCATATGAAGATTGGATTTATTTTTAAATCTCTTTTCTTAATACACCTCGGTAGGACTTATTTTTATGCCTACTTTCTTTGGCTACTATAATTATTTTTGGTCAATATACATTCCAGGTCCCATTGTTGTAGAAATTGCAACAGATTTAATATATTGTCCTTTAGCTGCTGCTGGTTTTGCTTTTATGATTGCATTCATAATTACATCATAGTTTTCAGCTAATTTTTCTACTCCAAATGAAACTTTTCCAAAACCTAAATGAATAATGTTTGTTTTGTCTAATCTGTATTCAACTTTACCTGATTTAATTTCGTTTATAGCTTTTGTTACATCCATTGTAACTGTTCCTGATTTAGGGTTAGGCATTAAACCTTTTGGTCCTAATACTTTACCTAATCTACCTACAACACCCATCATATCTGGAGTTGCTACGATTACATCATAATCAAACCAATTCTCTTTTTCTATTTTTGGTATTAATTCTTCTGCTCCAACAAAATCTGCTCCTGCTTTTTCAGCTTCTTCAGCTTTTGGTCCTTTAGCAAATACTAATACTTTTTGTGTTTTACCTGTACCATTTGGAAGTACTGTTGTACCTCTAACTTGTTGGTCAGCGTGTTTTGAATCTACACCTAGTTTTACGTGTAATTCAACTGTTTCATCGAATTTAGCTTTTGGCATTTTTTCGATTAACTCTAGTGCTTCTTTTACATCATATAACTTATTTTTTTCAATAAGTTTTGCACATTCGTCAAATCTTTTTCCCATTTTCTTTCCTCCTTTGGTATTAACGAAACTTTTAGTTTCTCCCATTTAATTTTACTAGTCAGCTACTACAACACCCATAGATCTTGCAGTTCCTGCTACCATACTCATTGCTGCTTCTAATGATGCTGCATTTAAGTCTGGCATTTTTTGTTTAGCTATTTCTTCAATTTGAGCTTTAGTTATTGTTCCAACTTTTTCTCTATTTGGTTTTCCTGAACCTTTTTGAATTTTTATAGCTTTTTTGATAAGTACTGCTACTGGTGGTACTTTTGTTATGAATGTAAATGATTTATCTTTATATACTGTTATAACAACTGGTATTATCATACCTGGTTGGTTTGCAGTTCTATCGTTAAATTCTTTTACGAATTGCATAATATTAACACCACTTGAACCTAATGCTGGACCTACTGGTGGAGCTGGTGTAGCTTTACCTGCTTCAATTTGTAATTTTATTAAATTACTAATCTCTTTTTCTGCCATTTTCTAGCACCTCCTTTAAGTTTTGAAGTATATTGATTTAGAATTTTGTTCTAAATAATTATAGATATATTAATAGGTTTTTTAAGTTTACACTTAAATTTCCTTATTAAACTAATTAATTTTATCTATTTGTGAAAAGTCAACTTCTATTGGCGTTTCCCTTCCAAACATAGATATAGATACTTTTACTTTGTTTTTATCTTTATTAATTTCTTGAACAGTTCCTATGAAACCATCAAATGAGCCTCCTGTAATTCTAACTGAATCACCTATTTCATAATCAAATTTAATTGATGCTACATCAAATCCCATTTGTCTAATTTCTTTTTCTGTTAAGGCAATCGGGTCTGTTCCTGAACCTACGAAACCTGTAACTCCTCTTGTATTTCTAACTATATACCAAGTTGCTTCTGTTACAATCATTTTTACTAATACATAACCTGGGAAAACTTTTTTTAAGTTTACTTTCTTTTTACCGTCTTTTATTTCTATTTGCTCTTCCATTGGAACTACTATTTCAAAGAAATAGTCTTCTAATTCTCTGTTTTTTACGGTTTTTTCTAAGTCTGTTTTTACTTTGTTTTCATAACCTGAATATGTATGTACTACATACCATCTTGGCTCTGTATCATAACCTTTTATATTTGTTTCTGGTTCTTGTCCTTCTATTCTTTTATCTTCTTGAGACATTGGTAAGCCTCCTTTATTCTATTTTACTACTCTGTAATATCAGTATTTGTAGCTTCAGCATTTGTTTCTACTGTATTAGTGTTAGTTTCATTATTAACATTATTTTCTACTGAATTTGTAGTTTCTACTATAGATTTTAGCTTGTTAATACCATATGTATTCATTTTTTCAAATGCAAAATCTAATACAAATACGATAACCGCAATTATTAGTACTATTACTATAACAGCAACAGTATTATTCACTAATTGTTTTGGTGTTGGCCATATTACTTTTTTTAATTCTGCTTTAAAGTCTTTAAAAAAATGTTTCTTTTCTTTTTTAACTTTGTTATCTTTTGGCATTCTATTTCCCCCTTAACTCCGCCACCTATACCTAATAATATTTTAGGTTTTTTTGGCTACGTATACTGACGCTGTAACATGTAAGCCTTAAGCAGCCTCAGCAAAAAAGGCTATTATTTTGTTTCTTTATGTGTTGTACGTTTTTTGCAATATTTGCAATATTTAACGATTTCTAATCTGTCAGTATTATTTTTTTTGTTTTTTTCTGTCATATAATTTCTTCTTTTACATTCTGTACATTCTAATGT
>CAPNDH010000065.1 GCA_948664205.1 uncultured Clostridia bacterium
TTTTGAACTTCTATTTTTGCTGTTTCAAGTTGCTTTTCAATATCTTCTATTCTCAACTTTGCATCTGGAATCTTATCTTTTATTGCTTCTAGTGCATTATTTATTCTTGTAATATTACCAAAAGTATCACTACCTAAAAAAATACTATAACTATATTTATTTCTCATAGTCATAGTAAATTTCTTTTCTACTGAATTAAAACCAAGTTCTAATCTAAATCCCCTATATTCTCCTATATCTTCAATATCTGGATTTGATTTTGCTTTGCAAACTTCTAGTATTGCTTTTCCTGCTTGCTCTTTATCAGTATATTCAATTCCTTTAAGTGTCATTTTAGAAAAGCCATCTTCATTTGGTATTGTGTTATCTTCTAGCTGCTTGACATCAGCTTCTAGTGCATCGACCTTTTCTTGTATCTCTTTTATTTGATTTGGATATGATCTTGCAATTTTATCTTCTAAATCATAAATCTGACTTTGATAACTTTGTTTTACTATTTTTAATTTTGCAACTTCTGAATCTAACTGTGTCTTTTCTAGTATATATTTATTTCCTGTTGCTAAAGCCTTAATTTCTCCATAGCTCAATGCCGTTTCATCTATATCATCTGCTGTTCTATCTGGAGTCTTTGAAGTCATAATTTGTGAAATAAAGCCTTGCTTTCTCTCTAGCATTTGGAACAAGTAAGCATCAAATGTTTTTTCTGTTACATAGGTATATATATGAACTTGCTTATTTTGATTTCCTTGTCTTACTCCTCTACCATTTCTCTGTGTTAAGTCGGCAGGTCTATATGGTGTGTCTAAATGGTGCAAAGCAATTATTTTATCTTGCACATTCGTACCTGCACCCATTTTGCTTGTACTTCCCATTAACACTCTAATTTCGCCTTTTCTTACTTTAGCAAATAATTCTTTCTTTTTAGTTTCATTATCTGCTTCATGTATAAAGGCAATTTCTTCTCGTGGAATACCTTTTAATACTAACTTTCTTCTTAAATCATTATAAACATCAGTAAATACATAGTTACCCTCATCATCAAATTTTTCTTCAAATTGTTTTGGTGTTGATAAATCACAAAATACTAATTGTGTTAGTTTTTGTTCTTTATTTTCTTCCCATATTTTATAGATATTATTTGCACATACTCCAACTTTTCCGTTTTCATTATCTTCTAGCATTTCATTCATAAGTCTTTGGTCTAACGCAAGTTTTCTTCCCTCATTGGTAATCTTCAACATATTATCTTCGCTAGGATCTACACTACCTTTTCTAATAGCTTCTGCTCTTTCTCCTAATTCTGCTACCATATCTTGTTGCATTTGGCTAGGTTTTACTATTTCATCATGCCTTACTACTTCTGGTGTAGGTAAATTTAAAGTATCAGCAGTTTGAATATCTGCAACTTCTTTGAATAAACTCATTAACTCTGGTAAATTATGAAATTTTGAGAATCTTGTTTTACTCCTATAACTTGTTCCGTTCTGGAGAAAGTTCCATTGCTGTTACTGTTTCTCCAAATATACTTGCCCAGTTATCAAAGTGTTCAAGTCCCATTTTTCTTAAATCGTTATATTGTAAATATCGTTGCATAGTATATAATTCTACCATTGAATTACTTACTGGAGTACCAGTTGCAAATACAACTCCTCTGCCATCAGTTATCTCATCCATATAACGGCATTTCATATATAAATCGCTACTCTTTTGTGCATCTGTCTGTGAAATTCCACCTACATTGTTCATTTTAGTATATAAAAATAAATTCTTGTAATTGTGTGCTTCATCTACAAATATTTTATCTATTCCTAACTGTTCAAAGTTGATTACATCATCTTTTCTTGTTTGTGAATTTAATTTCTCAAGTTTGCTTTCTAAACCTCGTCTTGTTTTTTCCATTTGTTTTATAGTAAAGTTTTCTGCCTTATCTCTTTTAGCTTGTGCTATTCCTGCTATAATATCTGCAATTTGCTTTTCAATTAGCTGTTGCTGTCTTTCGATTGACATAGGGATTTTTTCAAACTGCGAATGTCCGTATGATTACTGCATCAAAATCTCCAGTAGCAATACGAGAACAAAACTTTTTTCTATTAGCTGTTGCAAAGTCTTTTTTTGTCGCCACCATAATGTTTGCTGATGGATATAATTGTAGAAATTCGGCTGCAAATTGTTCAATGATGTGATTTGGAACAACAAAAATAGACTTGTTACAAAGTCCAAGTCTTTTACTCTCCATAGCACCGAGCAACCATTTCAAAAGTCTTTCCTGCTCCTACTTCATGTGCTAACAGTGTATTTCTTCCATATAAAATATGGGCAATGGCATTTTGTTGGTGTGTTCTTAATTTTATCTCTGGATTCATACCTACAAAATTCAAATGACTTCCGTCATATTCACGAGGACGAATACTATTGAATCTGTCATTATATAGCCTTACTAATCGTTCTCTTCTTTCTACATCATTAAAAATCCAATCTTCAAATGCTTGCTTGATTTGGTCTTGTTTTGCCTGTGCAATAGCTGTTTCTTTTGCATTAAATACTCTTACTTTGTTTCCATCTGCATTTGTTTCTGTATCAAATATTTTTACATCTTTTAAATTCAATGTTTTTTCAATAATTTCATAGGCATTTACTCTATTTGTTCCATAGGTTTTATTCGCTTTTACATTTGAATAATCATAATTTTTGCTTGTTATATACCATTGTGAATTATACTCACTAAATTTCACTTTCATGTTCCATTGTGCATGATTTGGAGTTTCTAACAATTCATACATAAAATTATCAATAATCTCTGTTGGTATCCATGTTGCTCCTAACTTTATTCCAATTTCATTGGCTGTTAAATCTTTTGGCATTACTTGTTTTAATGCTTCTATATTAGTTGCAAATTCTGGGTGCATTCCAACTGATGCTTCTGCCATTTTTAGTTTTTCTCTTATATTTCCAGAAAGGTATTCATCACTTGTTACATATTTATTATTTTCCATAGGAAGTTTATAAATAATACCATCTAGTTCTTTTACTAACTCTTCTTGTGTTTTGTTTGTAAGTTTTGACATATATTCTAAATCAACACTTGCTTTCTCTGATAATGATACAATTAGTGCTTCATTTGCAGTATCAACACTTGTTATTTCCTTATATGCTTTGATAGTTCTTTTTGAGAACATATCTGCTTTTCTCACAAATCTGCCCTCGCTGTCCATTACTTCTAATGAACATAGTAAATAATAACTACTGTCAGCTTCAAATGCTAAACGATTTCCTCTACTATTGATAATTCCATATTTCTTAACATAGTTGTCATACATTCTATTCAATTTTGCTTGTGCTACTTTTATGTTTTCCTCTGGATAATCTTCTGTTTGTAAGTCTATTAAATCTCTTACACAATCACGAAGTTCTATCATTCCTTTTATTCTGCTTATTGTAGTAATTGGCAAGTCTTGTTCTGCCATTACACTATTTTCTCTAAAATATACTTTTCCATCAATAATGGTATAAGAAAAGTTTTTTACAGAAGGATCTGCTGGGAGCATTGTTTCTTCTCTTTCTTCAATATCTCCTATTTCGTATTCTGTAATTTCTCCAGTTATCTTTTCTTTTGCTTCATCTAATAGATTTTTTAATTCTATTCCCTCATAAGGTTTACAAGTAGAATCTGGTCTACCAAATTGTGTCGATTCCATTTGCATTGTCCCTAGTACCATATCTGGATTATCAACAAAATATTTATTCATTGTAATACCATTTTTGTCGGTATCTAAATAAACCCAGTCTGGCATAATATCTGTCATATTTTCTCTTTTTTTCAAGAATAGTATATCTGAAGTTACTTTTGTCCCTGCATTTTTGGTAAATGTATTATTAGGTAGTCTTATTGCTCCTAGCAATTCTGCTCTTTGTGCAATATATTTTCTAACCTCTGAATTCTTTTTGTCCATTGTTCCTTTTGAGGTAATAAACGCAATAACTCCTCCGTGGTCTAATTTTGTCCAATGTTTTTGCGAAAAAATAGTCATGTGTTAGAAATTTGTTTTTATTATATCGTTTATCGTTTGGCTTATATTCATCAAACGGCACATTGCCGAACTGCTACATCAAAAAAACTATCTGGTAATTCTACTTTTTCATAGGCATTTACTGCTATTGTAGATTTTTGATATAACTGTTGTGCTATTCTTCCAGATATAGAATCAAGCTCAACACCATACATTTTACATTCTTTTAATTGTGTTGGTAGCATTCCAAAGAAATTTCCAACACCACATGATGGCTCTAATATATTTGCTTCTTTCAATCCCATATTTTCTAGTATTTCATACATTGAATTGATTACTATTGGTGGTGTGTAAAATGCTGTTAGTACAGAACTTCTAGCATTTTTATATTCTTCATCATTTAATAATTCTTTTAATATTTTATATTCGTTTGACCAACTACTATCATCTTCCTTAAATGCTTGTTGTAAGCCACCCCATCCAACATATTTTGACATAATTTCCTGTTCTTCTGGAGTTGCATATCTATTTTCCTCTTCACACTTTTTTAATACTTTAATTGCTGCAATATTTCTCTCAAACTTTTCTCTAGGTGTTCCTATTCCTAAATCATTATCTGTAATTTTATAATTGTTTCTATCTTTTAGTTCTACTTCTGGGTGCAATACAAAGTCTTGAATTTTGTTTTTAGTTCTTACAAAATTAGGCTTAATATCTTGTTTTGGAAAGTTTCTCTCATTTTGATTATATAAATTTTCAAAGGTTAAGATACTTTCTTCTCTAAATATAGGCATAGGTATTTGTAGGTCTAATAGACTTATTGTATCTTTTTCTAAATCAATATTGTCAATTCTATATTTTCTGTCAGATTCTAAATAAACCTCTTGCCCTACTTTATATGGCTTTTCTTTATCAACTTGTTTCTTATTTTCTCCTTGTTGTTCTTCTGTTTCTTGCTGTACTATCTCTTCTTTTTGAGTTCCTTGTTTTTCTACTTTTCTTTCATATTCTACTTCTAATTTTTTTATGATTTCTTCTAAATCATTTGTAAAATCATTTACTTCATTTTCTTGTTTTAATATTTCTTTTAGATATTGTATTGTTTGTTGTATAGATTCCGAATTTTTTAAATCATCTCTAATTTGTTCTATTGGTACTTCATTAAGATCTTCTATATCATAAGTATTGTAAAAGTCATACAAGTCTTGTTCTAGTGTTTGTTCTTTATAACTATTTACTTCTATTGTATTTTCTTCTTGTTCTTTTACAATTAAATGGTCATTTGAATAATTATCTTTGACTTTTCTTTCAAATTCATCAAAGCTCATTGTTTTATTTAATATAGGAAATTTTGTGTCAATTAAGGTTACTACATTGTCCTTTATACATGCAATTTCATACTTATCTGCACCAATATAGACTGTATCTCCTAAATGATATTCATAATGTGGAACTCTTTTCTCTAATATTGATATTATCACATCTAGTTCATGTTTTTGTGAGTCTGTATCTGCAATATTTTCTCTTATTTTATTTAAAGCATTTACATAGTCATTTACATTTCTCGTATCACTTATATCTGATTTTACTATTTCAATATTTTCTTCATCTGTATTTAAAGCTGCTGTATCATCTGGATAATTATATAAATCTGATGGCTTCACAAATGAATATACTCTTTTGGCAAGCTCATACTCTTGTTGTTCTGCTTGATTTTCTA
>CAPNDH010000066.1 GCA_948664205.1 uncultured Clostridia bacterium
TAGTATTAGCAGTAATTACAATATGTATTATATATGTAATTGCACATCCAATTTGTAATAGTATATTCAAAAGAGATGAAATAACCATTCAAAATGATTATGAAATTAAAGAACAAAATGTAAAATTGTTAAAAGAAATATGCAAAGAGTGTATTTATGGAGAAAACACTTTTAAAATTTCAAGTCCAATTCTTGAAGAAGATGAAGGTTATATTAATCAAGAAAGTATAAGTTATACGATATATAGGAAAGGTGAAAATATTATTTTATATTATGAAATAAAAGAACCTTCAAGAAGTGAGAAAGAATACTATGCAACAATTACATTATCAAAGGATTTTGAAATTTTAAAAGAAGAGTATAGTACAAAACTAGAAGACTTTGAAACATATAAACAGCAATGTAAAGATGCTGATAAAATTACGATTAGTTTTCTCTCATTTTTCCTTAGTGTAGCAATATTCCTTTTATTAGAATCACTTTTGGATGTATTTTCAGATGTTAAAACGCTTATTAATAAGAGAAAAAGATAAATGTCTAAAATAAAAGTAAGTTTAAGAAAAATTTGAGCAATAGCTCTTGATATCTTAAACTTACTTTTATTTTTGATTAGTTTAATTTTTGGCTTTTTGATGTGAAAAAATCTTATTACGTGCGAACAAACATTTAACAGCGATAAAAAGATAATGTATAATACTTAAAGATATGTAAGTTACAAATGAGAAAAATAAATAGTTATTAAAAATGTAAAAGGAGGTTTTTTATGGTAGATAATAACAAATTAGAAACAATCTCAAATCTTTTTGAAGGAAAAGAAATAAGAAGTATTTTGGATAGTGAGAAGGAAGAATATTATTTTAGTGTAGTAGATGTAATTAGTGCTTTAACAGAAAGTAAGGAACCGAGAAAGTATTGGTCTGTATTGAAAAATAGATTAAAAAAGGAAGGTAGTGAAGTTACTACATTCTGTAGTCAGTTAAAAATGTTGGTACCAGATGAAAAAATTAGACTAAGAGATGTATTAGATACTAAGGAATCGTTAAGACTTATAGAGTCTGTTCCAAGTCCAAAAGCAGAACCATTTAAACTATGACATGTTTTCCGAAATAAGTAGAAAATATACATAAACAAACTTGACAGTTACATAAAAAAATGATATAATGTTTATGTATTTTGCTGGAAAGCAAATAAAGTAAAGTATAGTATAGTTCTCTAA
This sequence comes from uncultured Clostridia bacterium, assembly GCA_948664205.1. Taxonomy (GTDB): domain Bacteria; phylum Bacillota; class Clostridia; order TANB77; family CAG-508; genus UMGS1663. The sequence continues at coordinate 1,217 of CAPNDH010000066.1, forward strand.
AACAAATGTAGGAGGATAAAAAAATGAGAGAAGAATTTGTAAGTAGACAGCAAGTTAAATTAATGCCAGAAAGACTTCGGAAAGCAGAAGAAACGGATGCAACGAAAGAGTTACATTTCTATATGTGGGATCTGTATGAAATGAATGACTTTAAGTCAATGCATATAATGGTTGTTGGTGCAGGAGGTTCATATCCAGCAGCTATATTTGCAAAACATGCAGTTAGCGATGAAATGAGAACACCTTATGTAGAGGCAGTAACTCCTCAAACAGCTATTAGAATTTTGACACAGTTTGATCATGTTAATTCAGGGGAATATAATCCAATATACAATTTGGTAATTGGAATTTCTTATTCTGGAAGAACGCCAGACATTAAATATGTAGCTGAATTATGCGAAAAGAAGAATTTCCCTTTTGTTCTTCTTACAGGAGCAGAAAAGCAATCGATTTCAGATGTTTATGCAAAATGTGAAGATGTTAAAATCATATCTTATTTTAACAAACAAGACACTACTGGAAAAGAAAGAGGTATGATATCAATGGCATCAACGCTTGCGCCAGCTATTATTTTTGATGATAATTGGACTTGTAAGTTGATTTCAGATAATCAAGAGGCACTGCTAAAAGGAGAGAAGTTTGTAGAGGACTTGAATATTTCTGATATTGCAAAGGCAATTAAAGAAAATCCAATTGTTCATGTATTCTACGAGTGGGATGCATTACCAACAGCGATAGATATTGAAAGTAAATTTATGGATCTGGTATAGCAAATGTTGTTCTTCATGAAAAGAAAAACTTTTCACATGGACGTTATACTTCAATATATAATCAGAAATTTGGATTAGTTATTAATTTGATTAGAAATTCCGAATTTCAAAATCAGAAGTATAATAGAAAACTTGCTACATTTTTAAGCAATATATGTGAGGAAAAATCATCACAGTACATTGAGATAGGAACAGTCGCATGGTTCCCTAATCAATGGAATATTGAAGCAATGGCAAAACTTCCATATCTTATAACAGCTATTGGAGAAGAACTAGGAATTGATATTTCAAAACCTTTAAAACCTTTTCCAAAAGAAGCAATCGAACTTTATAATTACAAAGGTGAATTTTAAAAGTTAAAGAAAATAAGAAAATTAGAGTGCATAAATTTGTGCTCTAATTTTTTTGTTTTAAAATGGAAACTTAGAAAAATGATACTTTAATAATGTACTTATGTACATATTTAGGTAACAAATTTCCAAAAAACTATATACAATAAAACAATAAAATGATATGTTATTATAGAAAATAAAAACGGGCAGACTTTAGGGTCTTGCCTTACATTAAAAAAGGAAGGAACTTAATAAAATGAAAAATGTAATAGAAGTTAAAAATTTAACCAAAGAATATAAAACTTTAAAAGCTGTAGATGATATATCTTTTGAAGTACAAGAAGGAGAAATATTAGGCTTACTTCGGACCTAATGGAAGTGGAAAAACCACCACTATAAACTGTATATTATCTTTATTAAAATTTAGTAAAGGAAGTATACAAATATTTGGAAAAGAAATGAAACCAAATTCTTATGACATAAAAAGAGATATAGGAGTAATATTCCAAGAAGTAGCTGTATTTGAAGAATTAACAGTATATGAAAATATAGACTATTTTTGTGGGCTTTATATAAAAGATAAAGCTACTAGAAAAAATTATATAGAAGAAGCAATTAAGCTAGTAGGTTTAGAAGAATTTAAAAAGTTTTATCCAAAGCAACTATCAGGTGGCTTATTAAGAAGGCTAAACATAGCTTGTGGAATTGCACATAAACCAAAACTAATATTTTTAGATGAGCCAACAGTAGCAGTAGACCCACAAAGTAGAAACAATATATTAGATGGAATAAAGAAATTAAGAGAAGCAGGAGCTACTATTGTATATACAACACACTATATGGAAGAAGTAGAAATTTTATGTGATAGAATTATCATTTTAGATAAAGGAAAAATACTTGCAAGTGGAACAGCAGATGAGCTTAAGAAAAAAGCTAGAATAGAAGAAAAAGTTACAGTAGAGGTTAATAACCTAAAAGAAGAACAAATAGATAAAATAAAAAATCTTCAAAATGTAGAAGAAGTAAAATACAATGTAAACAACTTAATTATTACATACAAACAAGGAGAAAATAATTTAGGAGAATTAACAAATCATTTGAAAAAAGAAGAAATACAATACAATAAAATTTATTCAGAAAGACCAACTCTAAATGACGTATTTCTAGAATTAACAGGAAAGGAGCTTAGAGATTAATGTTTATACATAATTTTAAGTATACCTTAAAAACACTATTTGGAAACAAAATGCTAATATTTTGGACATTTGCATTTCCAATTATAATGGCAACATTTTTCAATTTAGCATTTTCAAATATAGAAAATAGCGAAAAATTAAGTATTATTGATATAGCAATAGTAGAAAATGAAGAATTTAAAAATAATGAAATATTAAAGCAATCTTTTGAAACTTTAAGTGATGAAGAAAACGAAGATAGATTATTTTCTTTAAAATATGTAGAAGAGCCAGAAGCGAAAGAACTATTAGAAAATGATGAAATAACAGGATATATAAAACTAGAAGAAAATACACCTAAAATAGTAATAAAATCAAACGGGATAAATGCAACTATATTAAAATATGTTACAGAAGAAATAAACCAAACAAGTAAAGTAGTACAAGACTTAGCAAATGGTAAAATAGTAGAAGCACATATGCAAGGAAAAACTCAAATAGAATACGAAAAAATATATAAAGAAGCATTAGAAATAGCAACAAAAGAAGATGTAAAATTAAAAAATATATCAAATAAAAATTTAAGTTATACTATGATAGAATTTTACACATTAATAGCTATGTCATGCCTATATGGCGGAATATTAGCAATGACAGCAATAAATAATAGTTTAGCTAATATGGGAAATGTAGGAAAAAGAACAGCAGTAGCACCAATTAGTAAAGGAAAACTAATAATCTCTAGTGTGCTTGCGAGCTATATAACACAGTTAATTGGAATTGCTTTATTATTCATATATACAATATTTTTACTAAAAGTAGATTATGGTAGTAACTTACCTCTAATTATATTATTAACCTTAGCAGGAAGTTTAGCAGGACTTTCACTTGGAATAGTAGTTGCAACAACCTTAAAAACAAACGAAAATACAAAAACAGGAATACTAATTGCAGTTACAATGTTTGGATGCTTCTTGTCTGGAATGATGGGAATAACAATGAAATACATGGTAGATAAAAATGTACCAATTATAAATAAACTAAATCCTGCAAGCATGATAACAGACGGTTTATATTCTTTATATTACTATGATACATTTAACAGATATTATATAAACGTTATAAGTTTACTAATATTTAGTGTAATTATGATAGGAATATCAATTGTACAATTAAGAAAGCAAAAATTTGAAACATTGTAAAAAATAGAAGTTATAACTCACAGCCTGTTTGCTATACACTAGCGCGAAGGGGTTAATATATTTTATTTTTGCAATGAAGTCCCGACAGCCCTTTGAGGCGGGGGAATACCCCCTTGTCTTGGAGGGCGTAATGGAAAAAATAAAATATATTAACCCCTGGGAGCGGACTTTAAACGATAAGTTGTAAATTATAACAAATAGAAGGAGAAAAAATGACAGTATTTAAAACATTTTTAAAAATATTAAATAAAAATAAATTTGTTGT
>CAPNDH010000067.1 GCA_948664205.1 uncultured Clostridia bacterium
ATTTATTATACACTCTCTCATAAAATGTGTCCATATATCTATTCTAACACCAATTTGTCATTTCAGTTGCTAAGTTTTTGGCTGCTATTGTTAGTGTTGGTAAAAAATCTGCAAGTGGTCTAGTTTCTTTCACTCCATATTTTTGCTTCATTGCATTTGTATTTAAACCTCCAAATAAAGCAGAATCTCCTTTCGAGCGTATTCGTGCAAATCCTAAGTCATCTACTCCTCTTTCATAAATGTTTCTAGATAATAGTTTCTCTGATTCTCTTAGTTTTTCTCTTGCTTCTAATCTATTCATTAGCTTTATTCTGTCTTCTATTATTTCTTGTTTTCTCGTTTGAACTGCAAAATATGTTTGTGCAAATGCTATTTCTTGTTTTTTAGAATCTCCATTTTGTGCTATTAAGTAACAAGCATATCTAGTTAGCATATAGTCCTGAACTTTTCTTTTAGCTCCTTTAGCCACTTCTATCATTTTGCTAACCTCAGCAAAATGATCACTTAACGTATGAGAAATATTGATAAGACTAATACTGTAAAAACAATGCTAAAATTAAAAGGGTTGCCTGAAACGTTAAACTTCTTAGCACAAACGGATCTTGGCTTATATGTAAACGATATATGGTCTTTGTCTAATTGTATGAAATAAAGCTAAAAACTTGAGATTTCAAAATTGAAATCTCAAGTTTTTAATTTAATTTTATTCTCTTAAGCCTTAAAGCATTTAGTATTACTGTAAAGCTACTTATTACCATTGCAACACTTGCTATCATTGGATTAATTGTTATTCCTATTGGTGCAAGCAATCCTATTGCGACTGGTAGCATTAGTACATTGTAGAAAAATGCCCAGAATAGATTTTGTTTTATATTTCTTATTGTTTTTTTGCTTATGTGCATTAGGTTTATAATTGAGTTTAGGTCGTTTCTTGTTAGTATTACATCTGATGAGTCCATTGCTATGTCTGTTCCACTATTTACGCTTACGCCTATATTTGCTATAGCTAGTGCTGGGCTATCATTTATTCCGTCTCCACACATTAATACAAATTTATTTTCTTCCTTTAATTTCTTAATTACTTCTAATTTTTGTGTTGGCAATACATTTGCTATTACTCTTTCTATTCCTATCTCGTTTGCAATTTTTTCTGCTGATTCTTTATTGTCTCCTGTTAGCATTATTACTTCTATTTTGTTTTTATTTAAAGTATTTATAACTTCTTTTGCATTTTTTCTTATAATGTCACTTACACCTATTATTGAAATTATTTCTTTGTTTTTTACAACATATATTATGCTGTTTCCTGCTTTAGCAAGTTTTTCTTCGTCTTGCTTATGTGTATTTTCTATATTATATTTTGAAAGTATTTTACTATTTCCTAATATTATTTGTTCATTATTAACTATGCCACATACTCCATAGCCACTTATTTCTTCATAATTTTCTACTTCTAATGTTTCTATTTTATTTTGCTCTAAATAGTCTACAAATGCTTTTGATATAGGGTGTGTGCCTTTCTTTTCTATACTTCCTGCTAAAGCTAATATTTCTTTTTCTTCCATATTAGTATAATTAATTACATTTGCTATTTTTAAAGTTCCATATGTTAATGTTCCAGTTTTGTCAAATACTATTGTATTTGTTTTTTGAGCATTTTCTAGTATTTCGCTTTTCTTTATTAATATTCCATTTTCTGCGCATAACCCTTCACTTACTACAATAGCAAGTGGAGTTGCTAAGCCCAAACTACATGGGCATGCTACTACTAAAACAGTTATAAATACGTTTAGCGCTACTGCAAATGAAGAACCTGTTAAAATGTATATTATAAATGAAATTACTGCTAATAGCATAACTGCTGGTACAAAATATCCACTTACTTTATCTGCTAATTTTGCAATTGGTGCTTTTGTGTTTGTAGCTTCTACCACTAGCCTTACAATTTCAGATATTGTAGATTCCTTTCCTATCCTTTCTGCTTCATATTCTATATATCCATCATAATTAATGGCTCCTGCAATTACTTTTTCTCCTACTGTTTTATTTGCTGGCATACTTTCGCCTGTAATAAATGCTTCATCAAAATGTGCTTTTCCGAAATGTTATTATTCCATCTACTGCTATTTTTTCTCCTGGCTTGCAAATTACAATATCACCTTTTTTTACTTCATCTATTGTTACTTTTCTTTCTTCACCATCAATTTTTAATGTCGCTTCATTTGGTGTTATTTTTACTAGTTTTTGAATAGCCTCTTTTGTTTTATCTTTACTCATTCCATCAATGTATCTACCTAATTTTATAAAAAATATAATAATTGCTGCTGATTCAAAATATAGGTTTTCTACATAAGAATGTTCTCCTTTTATTACCATAAACATACCATATATGCTATATGCTAAGCTACTAATTACACCTATACTAACCAATGTATCCATATTAGGAGTTTTGTGTACTAAATTTTTATATCCATTTTTTAGAATGTCAAAACCATATACTATAAAACAGGCAGTTAATAAAAATAATATCATTGTATAATTAATTGGGTGTGTATGCATATTTAATACATCTAATATTGGTAAGCCTACCATATGTCCCATTGATATATACATTAAAATAATTGCTAGTGCTAAGAAAATAAAGAACTTTATTTTTTCAGTTTTATTCTTTTCTTCTACCTTTATTTCTTTAAAGAGTCCTAAACTTTTAAAACCAGCTTCTTTAACAAACTGCTCAATTTTATTTTGGTCTAATATCTTTTCATCATACTGAATACTAGCATTTGCCATAACTAAATTAACACTAGCACTTTCAATACCTTTTTGTTTATTTAAATATCTTTCTAATCCATTAGAACACGCACTACACGTCATTCCATCTATTGCTAAAATTATCTTTTTCATCTTTTTCCGCACGTTAGGGATGGTCCTTACTTAGCTTCTTAGAATTTTCGTCCTGTGGACTTAAAAGCTCTTAGAAGCTAAGTATGCGAATTTATAGAATTGCTTTGTAGTTTTCACTATTTAGCAATTCTTAAATTCACTTTCGTTCCGAAATTGGAACGGTGGGGACACTCCTTTACCTCCTTTATTTATTATTGTAATGCAAGAAGCACCTAATTTTTAGGTGCTTCTTTTTTGTTTTTTAATTCAGTATCTCTTTTGCCCATGGTGTATCCACCGAACGCCACTATGAAAGCCATTCCGCCAGCTATAATTGCTGTATAAGTCCAATTAGGTACACTATGTGTTATACACTGAGTAATTATAATACCCATTGAACCCGCCCAGCCAAGTACAATACTACTTAAAATTCTTCTCATACTGAAACCTCCTTTGCCAAATGGCGATGTCATAATTAACTTGTTACTATTTTTATTATACCATATTTCACATAATATCACAATAGTTTCCTATTATAATTATCTAAGCACCTTTATTTTATTATTTCTAATTTTATAAAACTGTAAAACCTAAATCTTCTATTTTCTCTTTTATTTTATCTATATCAATTTCATTTGCCACTATTGTAACTGTTCCTTCTTTATGGCTTGCAACTACTTTTTCTATTCCTTCCATATTTTTTAAAGCATTTTGAATTCTGTTTTCACAGCCTCCACATGCCATTCCTTGTACTTTTAATATAATTTCTTTCATTATTATTACCTTCTTTCTTTATTTTATCAAATCTTTTACAACTTCTGACGCTATAATTAAGCCTGATACTGATGGTACAAATGATATACTTCCTAAAAGTTTTTCCTTTGGTTTATCATCAATATTTATTTTTATTGGTTCTTCTTTTGAGTATACTACTTTTAAATGTTTTATATTTCTTTTCTTTAATTCTTTTCTTAATATTTTACAAACAGGACATACTGATGTTTTGTATATATCAGTTACTTCAAACATAGTTGGGTTTAATTTGTTTCCAGCACCTGCCATCGATATTATTTTAATGTTTTCTATATTTGCTTTTTCTATTATTTTTAATTTATTTGTTATTGTATCTATTGCATCTACAACATAGGTTACAGTTTTATTTATTAGTTGTTCTTCTCCTCCTTGTATTTCATCTGGCTTATATGCTTCTACTATTGCAGATGGGTTAATGTCTAATATTCTTTCTTTCATTACATCTACTTTATACTTACCTATTGTTGAGTGCAAAGCTTCTATTTGCCTATTTATGTTTGTAATATCTACTTTGTCATAGTCAACTATTATTATATGGCCTATTCCTGCTCTTGCTAAGCCTTCAACAATATATGAACCTACTCCACCAATTCCATATACTATGACTTTTGATTTTTTTAATTTTTCTAGTCCTTCTTTTCCTATTAATAGTTCTGTTCTTGAAAATTGTTCTGTCATTTTGCTTATTTTCCTTTCATATATTTGAGATTATTTTATCATATGTAGTTAGAATTTTCTAGTATTTTAGATATAAAAAATAGACATTGAATCTAATTTGACTCAATGCTTATTTTATAATATTTTTTTATCTAGTAGATATATATTACCAAAAGTGACGTTATACTCCACTTGTACTAGGTGCCCAAAAATGAAACGTCTCCAATTGGAAGCTAAATGTTATCATCTCTTATTACATCTATTATATTCTCCTTTTTCACCTTCCTACTTGCATACACCATTGTCACATACACTACTAAATATATTGCTATTACACATATTATTATACTCTTCCACGGTATTCTAAACATAAACTCTATCATGTCACTAAATGCATTATTTAGTAGGTAACATACTAGTATTCCTAGTGGTAAGCCGTATAATAGTGCCTTACTTCCATAGAATATACATTCTAAGTCTAGCATTTGTTTAAATTGTTTATTTGTCATTCCTATTGATTTTAGGTTTGCAAATTCTCTTCTTCTTAATGTTATATTTGTTGATATTGTATTAAATACATTTGATACTCCTATTGCTGATATT
>CAPNDH010000068.1 GCA_948664205.1 uncultured Clostridia bacterium
CTACTGTTTTAAATGAGTTACTTCCTAAAAATACGTGTGTATCACAGTTACCCATTATTGTTTCATAGCTTTTTTCATATACTGCTTCTAATTGGTCTAAATTTTGAAGTATAACACTAAATTGTATTCCTCTACTTCTTGACGTTGATATTTTTTTATCAAAGTCTGGTATCCTACCTATATTTGCAAACTCGTCTAATATGAAGAATACTGGTACTTTTAGCCTTCCACCATTTAAGTCTGCATAATTGTATAATTGTTGTATCATTTGTGAGAAGAATATTGTAAGTAAGAAGTCGTATGCGGTATGTGTATCTGATGATATTACATATACTGCTGTTTTTTTGTTTCCTATATCTTCAAAGTTTATTGTATCTGTTGATGTTACTTCTGCTATCTCCTTTGAGTCGAATTTTCCTAATTTTGATTGAAGTGAACTTAGTATTGAACCATATGTCTTTTCTGGTGCTATTTCTATTGATTTATAGTACATTCTTGCTGGGTGGTCATATGGCAATTGATTTATTAACTCTGTAAGTAAGTTACTTCCTCCATTATTATTTGCTGCTCTTACCATTTCTGAACAACTTGCTAGGTTTTGTTCTTCTTCTGGTCTTGTTGCTATTAGGTAATATATTAATGCTTTTAATAACATTTCTGCCATATCTTCCCAGTATGGGTCACTTTTTCCTTCTGCTGCTTGCCCTTTTACTACTGTATTTGCTATAACGTCTACGTCTAATTCACTTGCCACGTGCATTAATGGGTTATAACCATCACTGTTTTGTGGATTTACTAAGTTTAATACTTTTATATCATATCCATGTGCTTTTAAATATCCTGCTGTTTTATCGTATAACTCTCCTTTAGGGTCTGTAAATACATATGAACCTAACATTTGTGCTGCATTTGGTATTGAGTATGATGCAGATTTACCAGAACCTGAACCTCCGACTATTAGTGTATTTATATTTCCTCTTTTATCTACTGGTAAGTAATTATCTTTTGCAAGTATTATTCCTTTATTCTCACTTAATACTTTATATTGTTCTCCTTTAGTACTCCAGTCACTTGAACCATGTTCTTTATTATAATAACTTCCCTTTGCTTTTGTTTTATCATATCCCTTATATGAAAAAAATATAAATGCAATTGTGTATGGTATTAAACATTTAAAAAATGTGCTAATTGCTCCTTTTGTTACAAACATTCTAAAAAATGATGTAAATGATATTGTTTCTTTAACCCAGTTCATAACAAAGTTTGTTAATTGATCACTTCCACCAGTTGCTTTATTTGCCCATGCAACCGCTATAGGCGCAACAAACAATATGGATAATACTACCCATATTGCTACAATTATTATTAAATATTTCTTTCCTTGCTGTATTGATTTTTTTAAGTTATCTATTTTTCCCATGGTTTTCACCCTTTTCTTTTGTTTTATCTTGCTTCTTCTGTTTTAATAGCTTGTTTTGCAGGTCTTCCTCTTCTTTTTGCTTCTACTGCTTCTACAAAATTAACTACTATTCCTTTTTCTTGTTTTGATTTTCTATTTTGTTTTACTTTTGCAAATGCTTTTTCTTCAAATTTTATTATATTTCCATTTTTTGTTTTTATTGTATCATTACTTCTTAATTCACTGTCTTCCGCTATTATAGTCATATCTTCATCAAATATTGAATTTTTTGATGCTCCTTGTACTACTTTAAAACCTCTTTCTATTTGTTTATTTAATGATATAAATAGCATTTCTTCATTAAAATTAATTGCATTTGAACCTTCAATTGTTGGTTTCATATTTTACTTTCTCCTTTCTAGACATCCTCTTTTCTTTCACGCATTTCAAACGCGAAATATGGTTTATTTGGTTTTAATTTACACTTTCCTTTTAATTCATTTGTAATCTTGTCCAAATATACAGTTGGCCTAACTTCTTCTGTTGTTTCTGGGTCTATTATAGATATTGGCCTCTTTAAATTTGGTGTATATTTAAACTCTTTATATACCCCTTCTTCAGAGTAAAGAGTATCAAACTTAACTGGTACCGGTTTTTTAGAAATACGTACTTTGTTATCTTCTAAAATTCCCATATTAACAACTACCTTTTCTCCTGCAAAAGATAGTATTATTAGATGTTCTTCATAATTTGGTTCATCAATAAAAAATGTTTTTTTCTTTAAATTTCCTTGAAATTCCTCTGCTGATACAAGTCTTTCAACTGTATATTTAGGATACTGACTTAAATATTCTTTTTCAGTTTTATTTACTCTATATATTACCGTGCTTACCCCTTGTGGGTCTGTAATACTAAAGTGTTTTCCTTGTATACTTTCCATATTTTACTTCCTTTCTATGAACCAATATATCATAGTTTTTCTTTAGTTTACGAACTATACATAATTATACTATGTATTTTTGTTATTGTCAACTTATATGTTTTGTAGGTTAGTTTCTTGGTTCAAAATTTGATATTTCTTTTAATTTTTCATATATTTTTGTTTCTTCTTCAGATAACTGTTTAGGTACTACTATTTTTACTTCTGCTACTAGGTCTCCTCTTCCGCCTTTTCCGTCTTTATAGCCTTTTCCTTGAATTTTTACTATTTCTCCTGTTGTTATTCCTCTTGGTACAAATATATTTGCGCTATCGTCTATTGTTTCTAACTGTACTCTTGTTCCTAATGCCGCTTCCCAAGGTGTTAAAAGTAAGTCAGTATATATATCATAACCTTTTAATTTATATTTTTTATTGTTTTCTATATTTATTTTTATAAATAGGTCTCCGTTTTTAGCACCGTTTTGCCCTTGTTTTCCTTCTCCTATTAGCCTAACTTTTTCTCCGATTTCTAATTCCTGCTGGTATTTTTATACTAAAGGTTTTCATCTTTCCTTCAACAGTTCTTAAAGATATCTTTTTATCTAAACCATAATATGCTTCTTCTATTGATATATCTATGCTTGTTTCTATATTTTCGCCTTTTACTGGTATTTTCTTTTTGCTTTCTATTATATCTTTTTTTATGTTTGATTTTTCGCCAAATAGTATTCCTAAAAAGTCTGTTTTTGTTTCTCTTTCATTTTGACTTTTTTGTCTTTCTATTTTCTTACCTACATGTGAATACCAAATTCTATCATATTTTCTTTTTTGTGCATTATTAGAAAGAATTCTATATGCTTCGTTTATGTCTTTAAAACGTTCTTCTGAAAACCTATCAGAATTTACATCTGGGTGATACTTTTTGGCTTGCTCTCTAAATGCTACTTTTATTTCATCTATATTTACTCTGTTTGTTTCTAAACCTAATATTTTGTAATAATCTTTAAAAATCATTTAACATCCTCCCAAATTCATGGTGACCACATTATATCATATTGTTTAAAATAACGAAAGAGTAATAGCATAATTTTTTATTATTTTTTACCAATATTTTTTATTTTTATAACTTTATGTCGCCGGCTTGCTTTTTTATGTTAAATGTGCTATAATGATTCTGTAACAATAAATTTGTTTTTTATTGAAAGGAGACATTTACTATGGAAATGCCTAAAGAGTATCGGTGTGAAGATGTATTTAATGACTCGAATGCTATTACAAAGAAATGCAATGATATGTTAAACGAGGGCTTTATATTTATTAACACTTTATATTTTTCACTAAAATGTGTAACTCTCCTTTTTGCAAAGTATTAAAAGAAAAGCCCATATTAGCAAATTTGCTAGTCTGGGTTTTTATTTGTTATTTTATTTTTTTAACTTCTTCTATTGTAAGTTCTGTCAATTCCGCAATAACTTCATCTGGATATTTTTCTTTTTTCATTTTTCTTACTACTTTTTTTATTCCTTCTTTTATTCCTTCTTCTATTCCATCTTGTCTAGCATGTCTTAGTCCATTTTTCTCATCTCGTATTGCTTTTTCTCTTAATTCTGCTACTCTCCTTAGCTCTTCATCTTTACTCATTTCTTCTAATTCATTCATTGCTTCTTCAATTTCTTTATTTCTATTCATAATTTTTGATACCTCCTTTTCATTTGGATCATTTAAAAATAGCATCCATTGTGCCAGCTTATTATTTGCATCTTCTTTTAGTATTCTCTTTGATTTTGGTATCTCTATTATATATAATTCAAACACGTCTGTCAACTGAATTTCCTTTCCTGTACTTACTTCTTTTATCTTCCATTTTGTACTTAAACTCTCTACTTCTCTTGTTTTTTCAAATTCATAATCTAATATTATAATTCCTATTACTTTATTTATTTTTGCATAGTCATCTCCTTTTACTAATTGACTACTATATATTCTACTCCAGTAATATAGAAATCTCTCTGCTGTATCTTTATTATCTGCTAACTGTACTTCTATATTGCATATTGTTCCATTATCTAATGTTGCTCTTAAATCTAATATTCCTAATTTTTCTTCTGGATATTTCCCTAAAATATGTCTATCATTGTTTAAGTCTATTTTATTTATTTTTTCTTTTGTTACTGCTGAAATAATTGCTTTTGTTATATTTTCATTACCTACTCTAAATAGAGAATGAAATACTACATCTATTTTCGGTTTTAATAGTTGTATATTTTCTTTCATTTAAAATTCTCCTTGCATAATATATTTTCTATATAGTTTAATTAGTGCTTAATTTTATAACTACCTATACCTCCCTCACTTTTTATTTATTTTTTACTTTAATTTTGGATTTTAATTTCGAATTTAATTAATTTAAAGATTTTAATTTTTTGATTTAAAATTTTAAAGCACAAATTGTGCTAAATAGAATATTCTATTTATATCATATTTAACACTATTTGTAAACATAATTTCATGAGTTTTGTTTGACTTTTTATGTTAAATATTGTATAATTTAGGCTCTTCGCTAAATCGAGTGGGTAACTAGTATTAAACACAAATATCTAGTTT
>CAPNDH010000069.1 GCA_948664205.1 uncultured Clostridia bacterium
CTACTGAAAATACATTTCCTTTGTATGAAAGTATTTTTACATTCATGTTTTCTTTAATGAATTTTAAGCTATCGCCTAATTGCTCTTTATTTAAAGGCATTTGCTCATATGTTTCATTATCCATGAAATAATATAATCCACCATCTTCATATAAGTATTGCATTTCTTTCTTTTCTATTTCTGCTCCTGGGTATTTTTCTGATGGGTTAAATGTTTTTTCTATTACTGCTCCTGATATTACATTTCTTAATTTTGTTCTAACAAAAGCTGAACCTTTCCCTGGTTTTACGTGTTGGAATTCTACTACTTTGAATACGTTTCCATCCATTTCAAATGTTGTTCCATTTCTAAAATCTCCTGCCATATATACTTCTGCCATTTTTATATCTCCTTTCGAATTTTATATTTCTTTTTATAACTTTATTTATATTAACATATTTTTCTGAGAAAAGCAAGTGGTTTTTGTATATTAACGTTTGCATTTTGGGTTGTAGGGGCTTAATCGGTTAGGAATACATATTAGGAATACCCAATTACGCCCATTATGTATCTTTAATATTTTGAAGAAATTAATTTATATATTAAGGGCTTAATTCGGTAAATTCTTACAGGTATTTCTTACCGATTAAACCCCTACATTATTTTTTATATTTTTATTAATTACTGTTTGTCCACTATAATATAATTTTTACTTGATTTTGTTAAGTTTTCAGATGCCTCTTTTCCTACTAAAACTGTATCTTCTATTCTTACTCCAAATTTCCCTGGTATATATATTCCTGGTTCATTTGTTATTACCATTTTTTCTTTTAAATTTTTATCATTTCTACTGCTTATAACTGGTATTTCGTGTATGTCTAATCCTACGCCATGGCCTAGTGCATGTATGAAATCATAACCATTTAGTTTAAAATCGTTTTCTACCATTTTTGAAATTGTTTTTATATTTGCTCCATCTTTTAGCTCTTTTGAAGTTTGAAGTTGATTTTTTAATACTAAGTCATATATACTTTTTACTTCTTCTGGTATATATCCTACAAATATTGTTCTTGTCATATCTGAACAATATCCTTCATATTTACATCCAAAATCTAGTGTTATTACCTCTCCTAAATCTATTTTTTTATCTGTTGGAATTGCGTGTGGTTTTGATGAATTTTTTCCAGAAGCTACTATTGGCTCAAATGATATTCCTTCTGCCCCATTTAATCTAAAGTACTTTTCAATTTCTAATGCTATTTCTTTTTCTGTTTGTCCTACTTTTATAAATTTTATTAAATATTCAAAGCAGTCATCTGTTAGTTTACATGCTTTTCTTATTTTTTCTATTTCTTCTTCATCTTTTATCATTCTTTGTTTTTCAATTATATTTTCTGTTTCTTGCATATTGTTAGCTTTGTATTTATGCATATATTCTTTATACTTTGCATATGTTACATAGTTTTCTTCAAAGCCTACATTTTCACAAAACATAAAGAAATTTTCATATTCATCTTTTGAATATTCTTTAAATTCATGTACTATTATTTCATCATCTATTGTTAATACATTTTGCACTTCTTCTATATATCTTCCATCTGTTAAAAATATATTTTCTTTTCTTGTAATTAATAGTATTCCTTCTGCTACAATGTTAGTTAAATATCTGATATTTACTGGGTTTGAAACTATCATTCCTTGCATATCTAGCATTTTCATTTTTTCTCTTAACCATTTAATTTTATTATTCATAGAAAACTCCTTTTTTATTAACCTTGATACATTCCTAATGTAAAAATTTTAAATAGTACAAATAATAATATATCTTGTGGTACTAACATGACTATTATACTTGCTATTACTATAAATGGTCCAAATGGTATATATTCGTCTGTTTTTCTTATTTTTGTTATTATTAGTATTATACTTATTATTGCTGCCAGTAAAAATGCTATTACTGAAATTCCTATTATATTCATCCATCCAAAGAATAAACCAAGGGCTCCCATGAATTTAACGTCTCCAAAGCCCATCGCTTCTTTTCCTGCTATCATTCCTCCTATTAAGGTTATAGCTAAAAAGATTCCTGCTCCTACTAATCCACCTATTAAATTAGATATTGCTAAGTCTGGACTATATATTCCTTCTATAAATGTAGTTATTAAACCTACTTCAAATATAGTTAAGTTTAGTCTGTTTGGAATAATTTGAAGTTTATAGTCTATCATAAATGCTGATATAAGCATTGGTGTTAATAACATATATTTTATTAATTCTATTTTATATAATATATTTTCTTGCCAACCTATAAAATATAACAATGCTATGTATATTATAGCTATACATATGGCAAGTATGTATTTTGGTTTCATATTTTTTAAATATACTGTAAAAAGTTCTTTTGAAAATACTTTTTTATATTCTGGAAGCCTATTGTTACACCAGTCTACAAATTGACCAACAAATAAGCCTATGATTCCTATTAGAACATAAAACATTATATTTATATCGTTTATATACATTTTATTTACCTCTTTTTCTTAAGTATCTCTTTATTATTACATTTTCTAGTGGTCTTTTTATTTTTGTTACTAATAAATCTTTGTCAGCAATCGGTTTTACTAATATTGAGTATAGTTTGCACCTATTTGCACCTATAACATCTGTAAAAATTTGATCTCCTACTGCTGCTATATTTTTTTCTTTTTCTTCTAGTAAATTTATTGCTTTTTTAAATCCTCTTTTAAATGGTTTTGTTGCTAAATTAAAATATGGCAAATTTAAAACTTCAGCTACCATTTTTACTTTTTCTTCTTTATTACTATTAGATAAAATACAAAATTTAATTCCTTTCTCTTTTAAATTTTCGCACCACTCTTTTATACCTTCTGGTATATTTTTATCAAAGTCTAATATTGTATTATCTACATCTAGTATTAACGCTTTTATATTATTATTTTTTAAAAATTCTATTGTTATTTCTTTAACACTTTCCATATATGTACGTGGGTAAATTAGCATTTTGTTCCTCCATGTTTTTTATATTCTTAGGAAAGTCATCCATGTTAGTTAAGTTAGCCGTTAGGAATGAAATGACTTTACGGATAACTTATGCGTAGTAAAACGAAGAAGGTGAGTTTCCTTAGAAGATAATTATGGCGGAATTTAGAATTTGTAGCATTTTTAATGTATACAAATTCTTATTTCCGGTTTTTTATCACTTTTATATTACCAATATGTAATGTTTTTGTCAAGAGCACGCTAAGGACCGTCCCTAACGTGCTACCTTTTTTATTTACAAAATCTATGTCTTCCTATTGTTACTGTCATTGGCCTTGACCATATCCATTTGTTTGTTGCGGTTGATGGGTTAAAGTAGTATATTGCTCCATATGATGGGTCCCATCCGTTTAGGGCGTCTTGTGCTGCTTTTATTGCTGTACTATTTGGGCTTAAGTTTATTTGTCCGTCTCTTACAGCATCAAAAGCCCCTGATTGATATACTACTCCTGATATAGTATTTGGAAAACTTGAACTTTTTACACGATTTAATACTACCGCTGCTACCGCTACTTGACCTGAGTATGGCTCTCCTCTTGCTTCTCCATATACTACTCTTGCTAATAAGTTTAAGTTACTTGAACTAGATGATGAGCCACTTGAGGATGAAGATGTATATATTCCCATAGCTCTAAGCGTTGCTGGACCTGCTATTCCATCTACTGCTAAACCATTTTTTCTTTGAAAATATTTAACAGCCGCTAGTGTCTGACTTCCATATATTCCATCTACATTACCATTGTAATATCCCCATCTTTTTAACTTTGTTTGTATTTGTGTTACTTCACTTCCTCGTGAGCCATATTTTGAAAGTGCTTGTATTTCTTGATTTCTTATAAATACATTATAGCCTATAAATATTGCAAATAAAATTGAAATTATTATTATTGGTTTTATATTTTTCTTTATTTTAATTATCATAAAAAACATCTCTCCTTAAGTATTTCTAATAAATTTACTCTTTTGGAATTATTTTCTCCTAAAAAATGTTTTTTATTCAAAAAGCACAAAAAGAACTAACGAATTTACGTTAGTTCTTTTTGTATAGATTATTTTAATAATTATCTTCTATATATTCTAACAGTTGTTCTTCATCGAGTACAAATGCCTCATTAGTCAAAATTGTTTCTATTACATATATACTAGTATCATAGCTTTTCATTTCATCTACAAACATTTCTATAAGTTCTTTTGAATCTTTTGATATTCTTGCTGCTAATTGACGATGATCTTCGTTCTTTGATTCTTTTAAAATTTTCATTGTCTCTTCTTCTATTTTAAAAGCTTCATTACCTAAAATTGCATTTATAACATCATCATCTTCTTTACCTTTTACTTCTTCTATAAGCATTTCATTTAAGAATTTCGAATCTTTTAACAATTCTGCTGCTTTTTGACGATATAACCAGTTCTTTGCTGATGCCAGATCTTTTATTGTTTCTTCTTCTATTATAAAAGCTTCATTTTCTAAGATTGCATCTATGACATACTCATCTTCTTTACCTTTTACTTCTTTTATGAGCATTTGGTTTAAGAATTTTGAGTCTTTTGATAGCTTCGCTGCTTTTTGACGATATTCCCAGTCACATGCTGATGCTAA
>CAPNDH010000070.1 GCA_948664205.1 uncultured Clostridia bacterium
CATTCTAATGTAATTGGTTCTCTTGCTCCTTTTGCAGCCATTTAAAACACCTCCAATGTCTAAGTTTCTTTTTTATTTTTAAATATTTTGTCTATTTTAAAAAGCATATGCATTCCACATATGCTTTAATATTTTACCATATACTTACTTATAAGTCAATATATAGAATGAATTTTTTGCATTTTTTTGGTAACTTTTTATATCATTTTCATTAGCTTAGGAATAATCTGTTTTTTTCTAGATAAAATTCCTTTTCTATATATTCCTTGATGAATTCTATCTATATCCATTGCATCTTTTAATATGTCTTTTGCACTCTCTGTATAAAGCACATATGAGCCTTTTCTTACAATGTCTGTTAAATACAATATTAGCATTGAATATCCTCTTACTTCTCTTATTTTTTCCATTGCTTCTATATATTTTTCTTTATCTTCTAGTAATTTTTCTGCTTCTAATGTGAATACTTGCGCTACCCCTATTTTTCTACCATCTATTTGGAATATTTTTAAATCTGAAGTAACTATTTGTTCAGTGGTCTTAGATGAGATGTCTGTTCCTTTTCTAAACATTTGCATAACAAATTCTTCTCTATTTATTCCTGAAATTTCGGTAAGATTTTCTACTGCATCTATATCATAATTGGTTGTTGTTGGACTAGTTAAATTTAATGTATCTGACATTATTCCTGCTATCATTATTCCCGCTATATTCCTTGGTATTTCAAGTCTGGCTTCTTTATACATCATATATACAATTGTATTTGTGCTTCCTACTCCCATATTTCTAAAGTTAATTGGTTTAGAGGTTGTTAGGTCTCCTATTTTATGATGATCTACTATTTCTATTATTTCAGCTTCTTCTAAACCTATAACACTTTGCTCCATTTCATTATGATCTACTAATATAACTTTTTTTCTATTTTTCTTTTTTATGTCTGTAATTCTAATTAGTCCATCACATTTTCCTTTTTCGTTAATTACAGGGTAATTGTTATAACCTTTTTTTCCACTTTTATCTAGTAATGTTTCTAAATAATCTGATTTTCTTATACTTTCAATTCTAGCATCACTTAATAATACTTTTACATATGCACTTAAGTTTATTAGTTTTGCAGTGTAGAATGAATCATAATTCGTAGATACTACATTAACTTCATTTTTTATTGCTAACTCTTCTTGCTCTTTTGTTAATAGTTGTCCACCTGTTAGTATTAATTGACCTACTTTGCTTTCTAATGCATAGTCTATAACTTGCTTTCTATCTCCAACTATTACTATGGTATTTTTATCCATTTCTATGTTTGTAATTATTGTTTGACTTCTATATGTTGCAACTAATATATTTCCTTTAATTTCATCATGGCTTTTATATATTTCTTTTCCATTTAATGTTTCAATAATATTATTATAAGAAGTTTCAATTGTATTAAAGTTTCCTCGTATTAATTCATTTGCAATTGTTTTTAATGTAACTAGCCCTAGCAATTTCTGATTTTCTCCAATTACTGGTATCGCTGTTACATTATTTTCTTTTATAAGTTCATATGTTTTTAAAATACTTACTTTTTCTGTTACATAGTAATCTTTATAATATTCTATATCTTCTATTTTTAATTTTACATCATTTATATATTCTGGAGTTTTTATTCCAAAATATTTTAATGCAAATTCTGTTTCTGCATTTATATTATCAAGTACAACTGGCACGGTATCTAACCCTTGTTGATTTTTCAAGTGTGAAAGTGCTATTGCTGATGTTACAGAGTCTGTATCTGGATTTTTATGACCAAATATGTATGTTTTGCTCATTTAATTTCTCCCTTCATTTTACATTTTATTATTGTAGCTTTTATTAATTTTAACTTATATTATTATTTATTTCAAGTAAATATTTATTTTTAATACTTAATTAATTTAAAATACCCATTTATAATTAGTTAAACTAATTATAAATGGGTATTTTTATATTCTAGGAAATCATTCTATTTCAAGTTAAATTATAGTAGTGAGTATCGCTAGTCTGCGTAGCTAAGCTACTTTTGTTCTTACCAGTTAACCTGAGAAGTAAAATATTTTTCCATAAACTTCTGCATGTTATTTTCTAATGAATGTAATGCATTCTCTATTCTCATATTTTCAAAGCTTTCACAAGCATTGTTAATACAAGTGATAAATTGTACATAATATTTTACTAACATCTTACATAATGGAACAACATTTAATTTTACGTTCTTTGTATTAACAATAAACTTTAAGTCTGAAAAATGAATTTCTATTTTTCCTTCTTTTGGTGGTAAAATTTTCAGAGAGTTTACTAATTCAAGTGCCTCTTCTACTTTTTTTCGCCGTTCAGTTGAATCACACGCATCGTATATATCTTGTAATAATGATTGTTGTTTCCAAATCACCTTATTTAAATCTCCTACAAGTTCTTCTGCTTTTTCCATTTTCCAAAATGATTTGAGTTCAAAAGGTATAGTTGAATCATTACTTTCTTCTTTTTCTTTTGTATGAGTTCCTTCATTATAAAGTTGTACCAAAAAGCACATTGGAACTACATTTAATCTTCTTCTCTTTTTGAAAAATGTTTCCATATAATCACCTAAATTATCGCCAAATAATACTAAACTTATATTGTTTACAGTAATTGTTACATCCTGTAATTCGGTACTTTTAGGTTTGTACATAATATTTTGTCTTCTTATAATCCGATGTTGTAGTTCTCTAACATCAATTTCCCTTTCTGCGTCTTTCGATAAGTTAAAAATTTCCTGCAATGTCTTTGTCCATTTTTCGCTATTTTTCATGTTAGCTACCTCCTAAAAAAAATTTTTTTTAAGTATCCTTACTAATTATTACGAGTATTATTATATCTTATTTATGTTAATTTGTCAAATTAATATTTTTTCTTATGCTTTTGAACAGAATATCCAAACTTACCAATTTTCTTTCCTAAAGAATAGTAACCACCATTTGCATATGCTATTAGGTTACATTTACTTATATCAAATGCACCTTTTTCATCAATATATTGGCTTGAAGCATCTATTGATAATACTTCTGCTACAAATACATGATGGCTACCAAGCTCTTTTACTTCCTTTACTTTACATTCTATAGATACAGGGCTTTCCTTTATTAGTGGACATTTTACATGTTTTGCTTTTTCTTTTGTTAAATGCATTTCTTTAAATTTATCATAATCCTTTCCACTTCTTACTCCACACCAATCTGTGGCAAATGCTAATTTTTCATTTGTAAGATTTATTACAAATTCTCCTGATTCTTTTATTAAATTATATGAATATCTTTCAGGTCTAACAGATATATAGCACATTGCAGGATTTGTATTTAATATTCCTGTCCATGCTACTGTCATTATATTAGAGTTTTCCATATCACCTGATGTTACCATTACTGCTGGTATTGGGTATATAAATGTTCCTGATTTCCATTCTACTTTTGACATATAATTTCCTCCTTATATTATAACATATATATGTATCATTAAATTATAAGAGAGTTCATTTTGAACCCTCTTATTTAGATTATTTTTCGGGATAATTAGGATATTTATCCATAAGTATTTTTCTATCTTCTGCATAAGCAATAATATCTCTGTATAAATCATCTTCCATAAGTATTTTTCCGATTTCAGATATTTCTTCTTTTTGCATAGTTGATAACTTACCTTTTTTCTGTTCTTCTATCATCTTTTTGCTCTCCTAAATTTTCATAAAGACTATTAATATTGTTACAATAACAATATATCATATTTTTTTATTAAAGTAAAGAAAAAATATGATATATTTATATATAATAGGCTTCGCCTCTCGGACGAGCTATGCTCTCTCCTACAATTCAACTTAAAATAGAGTCATTTCCTATTATATAAAAGCCATTTACATTTTTATCAATAATGTAAATGGCTTTTATTTTTTATTTTGAAGTTAAAATATCTCTTACAAATTCTTTTAATTCTGGATCTTCATTGATTTTTTTAGCACCTTCTATAACTGGATCAATTGTACCAAAGTCTTTTTTAATTGGACCCATATACGCTTGCGGATCTACATCATAAGGCTCTTTAGTTTGTCGTCTAATTTCTTCTAATGTAAGTCCAAATATTTTCTTTTCTCCATTTTCCATACATATCCTCCTAAACTTTTAAAAGGATATTCCAATAATTAATATTGGAATACAAATAATAGTTACTATTATTTTATATCATATATAATAAAAAAAGTAAATATCTATAAAATATTAATTTTACACATATTTACCTTCTTTAATTTCTTAAAACATAAAAAAACCTGGCGACAACCTATTTTCTCAGCAGGGTAACCCACAAATATCTTCGGCATTTAGAGGCTTGACTTCCGTGTTCGGAATGGGAACGGGTATTTCCCTCTAAATCATCATCACCAGAAAATTATAGCTGTTAAAGCTTTGCTTGTTACAGATATAATTGGTAACGCGTTAGCGTTAGCTTCCTTATTCTACAAGCTACTTTAGCACACTCAAAAATACATAGAAAAAAGATTGTTTAAGGTAAACCTTTAGTTACC
>CAPNDH010000071.1 GCA_948664205.1 uncultured Clostridia bacterium
GGAAAGGGGTGGAATGTATGACTAATTCCGAACTTATTTTGCGATTAGTAGAAATGCTTTTACAAGAAAAAGAAGAAACTATGAAAGCAAAAGAACAACAATGTAAAACTAAAGATAAATGTATTAAATAGTACATAAGTTAAAAGTAGGAGTAAAATTGCAGATAGCTCCTACTTTTATTTTGTATAAAAAAACGTACATAATTGCAGTATGTACGTTTGAATATATGACATCTTCCGAACTTAAGACATCTTTAATGTAACTATATAATAACACAATTAATCAAATCTGTCAAATAAATTTTATTTAATTCCCTGTACTCCTATACTTATTTAATCCCCAATTCCATATTTTGACTGCTATAATTAAAAATATAATTGCTACTATTGGTGATAGGTACATTAGCCATCCATTTTCCATTCCTAAGTAGTTTAGTGTTGGGTAATATGTTGCAAATACGAATGGGAATATGAAAGTTATTAGTATTCGTATAAATTTGTTGTATATTTCTACTGGGTATTGTGCAAATGTGTATATTCTGAATACTGACCATATTATTTCGTTTGATTTGTATGTGTAAAATGATGTTACACTAAATGCTATCATTATTGCTCCTATTATAATTGCCCCTGAAAAAGCAAATATTATAATTTTGGCTATTAGCATAAATGTTATATCAATTTGTAATTTTATTAACATACTTATTATTAATATTAAACTTATTGCCATATATCCAAATGCTGTAAAGGTTTTTGTATCTCCTATTACTGATATTAGTGGGTGTATCGGTCTTAATAAAAGTTTGTCAAAATCTCCATCCTTTATATATTTTGGTCCTATGTCATATATACTATCAAATAGAAAGTCTACTATTGCTATTGTTAACATTGTTATTCCATATAGCAATAATAATTTATCAAATGTCCAGCCTGCTAAACTTTGCGTATTTTGAAATACTATCCATATAAAAATTAGCTCTACTGCTTGTGTTAATAATTGTGATATTATTCCAACAATGAAGTCTACTCTATATTCCATCATACTTTTTATTGAGCATGATAGCATTGAAAGATATATGCTTATATTATCTTTTATTTTTGTCATTTTATCCTCCGTTTATCGTTACTTTCTTTACTGCTTTATTAAAAAATACTTTTGCTAATAAATACATAACTAATACCCATATTAGTTGTTTTCCTATTATCCATATAATTTCTATTCCCTGTATTTTTCCTAAATATATATTTATTGGTGTATAAAAAAATTCTTTAAATGGTAATATATTGGCTATTTTTTGGAAAGCTATTGGGAACATTGTAAGTGGTGCTATTAGCCCTGAAAATATTGATATTATTGACTTTCTTAATATTTGCATTCCCCAAGTAGCATTTGTATAAAAGCCACATGTTCCTACTATCATTTGTAAGAAATATGATATTGGTATATTTAATAATAAAATACATATAAAAGCTATAAATGCCCATATATTTACTGGCATTAGTACTGTCCAGAATATATTACATACTATAAATGTACATATTGCTGTTAGTAATCCAAAACCCATTTCTCCTAGTTCTTTTCCAAAATAATATGTAAAATATGATATTGGGTTTAGTAATTCCCTTGTTATATAACCTTTCCTAATTGAATAGGCTATGTCTTCATTTACTCCCCATAATGACATTGGCACCAATGTAACTACTAATATGTAGTATGTTGCTATTTCATTTATTGCAAAACCTTCTATTTGACCCGTTTGATTGTATATTGCATACCATACAAATATATATACTACTACTTCTATAATTCTATTAAGAGTAAATATGAATAGCATAGATTTATATTGTAGATATTCTCTTATTCCCATTTTTCCTATTTTTAATAATGTGCCTAACATACTACTTCTCCCCTATAAATTTCCTTTAATATTTCTTCTAAACCTTGCTCTTGTACGTGCATATCCACTATTTCACAGAAATTAGAAATTCTATTTACTACGTTCATTATTGTTGTTTTATCATGATTAAACTTTATTTTTAAAAAGTCCTCATTTTCTTCTATCACTTCAAATTCGTCTTCTATTGTTTCATTTGTTATTAATGTATTTTTGTTTTTTATAGATATTTCTGCTATTACTTGTTTTCCATATGTGTCTTTAAAAGTTTGCTTTTCGCCATCATATATAATGCTTCCTTTATCTATTAATATTATTCTATCACATACTTCTTCTATATCTTTTAGGTCATGTGTTGTTAGTATTACTGTTGTGTTTTTTTCTTTATTTATATCTTTTATGAATTTTCTTATTCTTTCTTTTACTAATACATCTAAGCCTATTGTTGGTTCATCTAAGTATACTATTTTGGGGTTATGTAAGAAGGTTGCTGCTATTTCACATCTCATTTTTTGACCTAAACTTAAGTTTTTTACTGGTTTATTTAATAGTTCATCTAGCTCTAATAATGCTGAAAACTTTTTCAAATTTTTTCTGTATTCGTTTTCTGGTATTTTATACATCTTTTTAATTAGTCTAAACGATTCTATAACTGGTAAATCCCACCATAACTGTGTTTTTTGTCCAAATACTGCTCCTATTTGTTTATTGTTTTCTATTCTATTTTCATATGGAACTTTTCCATTTACTATAACCTTACCTGAAGTTGGTGTTAAAAGACCTGTTAGCATTTTTATTGTTGTAGATTTCCCTGCTCCGTTTTCTCCAATATATCCTACAAGTTCTCCTTCTTCTATATTAAAATTTACTTTTTTTACTGCTTTAAATTCTTTATATTTTGGGTGAAATAAGTGCTTTATATAGCCTATTATTCCACTTTCTTTATCACTTATTTTATATACTTTTTCTAAATCTTTTACTTCAATAATTGACATTTTTCCTCTTCCTTCGCTTTATTTTTTTATATTTTATCATAAGGTTTTAGGAAATGGAATAGGTTTTGTTTACTTTTTTACATAACAAACCTCACTTGAATTACAAGTGAGGTTTGTTATATTTTTTATTCTTTTAATTCAAACATTTCATCAAGTTCATCATCGGTTACTTTTTCTTTATAGTTAAAATTATCTGCATCAATGCTTACTTCTGAATTTTCTATTTTGATACTTTTAATTACGTGATTGAGTATCCTTGCTTTGGTTGCTCTATTTATTAATTTTAGAAAATCTTTCATAGAGAAGAATGATTCCAAGCAAGAACCGTCTTTTAAATATAACTCTATTGTGCAGTCTGCATCTTTTGGTATTATAGCGCCAACTTTTATTTCTCTGAATACTACCTTATCTATATTATTAGATAAAATAGCATTTTTAATCACTTCATCTTTAATAATAGCTTTTTCTTTTATATCACCATTACAGTTAAATTGTTTTACTTTATTTTGTTTATTCTTACTTTCTATTTCTTCTTGATATTTAGCTTCAAATTTTATTACAATTCCATAGATGATACAAATTCCTATTACAGCTAATGAAACAATTTTCATTGCAACATATTCAGGAATTGTTATTCCAGTTATTATAGATATAGTTGATAGTAGTAATATTACAAATATTGCTACTATTATAAAATAAGTTGATATTTTATTTGCAATATTTTTTCTTTTTTCTAACTGTTTAATTGTAAGTTCCCGCTTCTTTTCTTTTTTCATCTTAAATTTCCTCCTTAAAATATTAATTTTACTTAAGCCTATTAGTTACTTTCATAACTCTCCTTTATAATGTTAAAATAGGAGTTTTATAAATTTTATGTTATTTTATCATGTTTTTGCTTGTTTTTCAAGTATTTTCAGTTATTTTTTATCTCTACTATTGGCTTCCGATTGGGGACAGTTCCTAATCTATCCAGATTATTTTGGTTAGTTACTTGTGATTTTTCTCTATCTTGTTTCCGATTAGGAACCGTCCCCAATCTACTGTTCTATTATTTTATTATTCCTAGTATTGTTTTTTCTTTTTCTACTACTTCATCTGATATTTTTATAATTTTTTCTAGCTCTTCTTTTGCTTCATTATAATTTTCTTTGTTTGTATATATTGTTGCTAATTTTTCGTTTGCTTTTACGTGGTCTTCTACTTTTTTATTAATCACTATTCCTGCTGTATAATCTATTTTGTCTTCTTTTTTTGTCCTTCCTGCTCCTAATTTTGAAGCTAGTTTTCCTATTTCTTCTGCGTTTATTTCTTTAATGTAACCATCACTTTTGCTAAGTATTTCTATTTCATATTTTGCTTTTGGAAATTTATTTGTATTTTCTATATATGTTATATCTCCTCCTTGTTTTTCCACAAGTTCTACAAATTTGTGGAAAGCTTTGCCTGTTTTTATTGTTTCGTGTATTTTATTTTTGTTTTCTTCTATATTTTCTCCCTTACCTGCTAGCTTTAACATATATGCTCCTAATTCTAATACTACTTCTTCTACATCTTTTGGCATTTGGCCTTTTAATGAATTTACTGCTTCTATTATTTCTAAGTTATTTCCTACTGCATATC
>CAPNDH010000072.1 GCA_948664205.1 uncultured Clostridia bacterium
TGGTTTAATATAAAATTAAATACTATAAAAGAAAAAAGCAAAGAGAAAAAAGATGGATACTACAAAGCAGAAGAAATAGAAATATTGTTAGAAAGTAAACAAGAAGTATTAAAAAGTAGAGTAAAAGTAGTAAAGGAGCTAGTAAATGGAAATATAGTAATATACACACAAATATTACAATCAGACCTAGCATTTGACCATGCTAAAATATTAATATATGCCATAGAAAGGCTAAAAAATAAAGTAGAATATACTACAATAGCATTTAATCTAATGCCAGAAAAGTTCACACTAACAAAACTACAACAAGTATATGAAATACTATTAGACAAGCCACTATTAAAAGCAAACTTCAGAAGAAAAATAGCAGATATGGTAATAGAAACCGAAGAATACGAAGAAAACGCAGGACATAGACCATCAAAATTATACAAGTTCAACCCAAACTGGCAACCACATGTATTCTAATGTCCCATTGGGGACGTTTCCAAATGGGGTATCTGTCACTTTTGGCTGTCGACTGTTAAGGCTTTGCCTGTTACAGTTGCAGTATGCAGTGGTTGGGAACTTTTTAATATATATTAAATATCCTGTTTAAAGTTAGAGAGGAGAAGAGATGAAAGTACTAATAGCAACAAAAAATCAAGGAAAGATAGAAGGAGCAAGAAAAGCATTATTAAATTATTTTGATAATGTAGAAATTGAAGGAATACCAGTAGAGTCAAATGTAAGTGAACAACCAGTTAATGATGAAATATATAATGGAGCGAAAAATAGAGTTAAAAATCTTAAAGAATATGCAGATAAAAATGGAAAACGAGCAGATTTATACTTAGCAGTAGAAAGCGGAATAACTAATTCATTAGGAAGATGGATGATTACTAATATTGCGGTAATTGAAGATGATAATGGTTTTGAAAGTTACGGTACAAGCCCATCATTTCCAGTTCCAGAAAGATTAGTACAAGATATTATAGATACCGATTTAAGTCAAGTCATGAATAAAATATTTACAGAAGATGAAGAAAGGCACAACAAAGGTGGAGGAATACAACTATTAACACATGAGAAAATATCAAGAATAGACCTAACACAAATGGCATTTATAATGGCTCTAACTAAATATATAAATGAAGATAAATGGAAATAAAGGAAATTTTAGGGATAGTTCTAAAAATTTCCAAATTGTGTATAACTACAAAGCATGAAATAATTAAGACCATGAAAAAATATGAAAATTTGAAGAAATTTTAGTAACAGATATTAAAAGGGACTTAAGTTATTTGACAACAAATTGTTAAATAACTTAAGTCCTTATTGATATTTTAAATAAAATTATAAATTGATTCTGCAAAACCTCCATTACCAGCAGAATTTTCAGTAACAAAATCTGCTGCTTCTTTTACTTCATCATAGCTATTGCCAACAGCTACCCCAATGCCAGCTACATTAAACATGCTTATATCATTAATGTTATCGCCAATGGCAAGTATTTGCTCCTTGGGAATGTTTAAATAACTACTCAAAGTACTAACTGCATTTCCCTTAGAAACATTGGAAGTAGAAATATCTAAATATTCATAATCCTTATCAATAATATTATCACGATATTTTCCTTTTTTTCTAATATGTGTAATGCTAATACTTTCAACTTGTTGCAATTTAGCCTTAAATTCTGACAAGTCATCTACTGAAGAAAGAACTAACTGCAAAATTTCAGTATTTCCGTTAATTAAGGTATTATAAATATCAGAAGCCTCCGTAATTTCTATTTTGCCAGGGAATAATAATGAATTTCTTAAATCCAAATATTCAAGTTTTTCACTTATAATACCAGTATCAGTATTAGCATGAATATGAATGCCATATTCCTTAGCAAGCTCTAAGCATTTTACAAGACTATTCACAGAAAGAGAATTTTTAAAAATATCCTTATTAGTAGTTAAATCTACACAATGAGAACCATTTCCAAAAATACCAAAATCTGCTCTTACTTTCTTACAAAAATCCTTACTAATAGCATAACTCTTACCAGTACAAAGAACAAAAGTAACATTCTTTTCTTTTAAATACGATATAGCCTGAATATTCCTTTCACAAATAGGATGTACATTATCAATTAACGTACTATCAATATCACTAGAAACAAGTTTAATCATACTTCATCTCCTTATATATGTGAATTTTTAAAATAAAGTTACATAAATATAATATCATAAATTAAAGAATAAAACAAGTAAAATTTTAGGTATGTGGGTAAAAAAATTCAGAGAGTTATATTTAGTATTGCTTATTTTTAATATATATGGTAAAATATAGTTTATGAAGTAGAAATATATTGTTTAATGACCAGAGAATAATTATTTGAAGGAGGAAGGAATATGGGAAAGATAGCATTTATTAATCCAACAAGAAAAAAGAAGACACTTAAAGAAATTTTAGATGGCGCTTTTGAAAGTTCTGACTTAGACTATGAAGTATCTAAACAAAACGAAGCGGATGAAGATAATGACGAAGATAGAATTTCTGAAGCAATTAGAAATACTCCTAAATTCGAAGCAGATTTAAAGAACGTTGACTATTATGCATAAACAAAAAATCACTGCAAGGAGGAAACAATATGGGACTATTAATCGTTGGAGGAACAATAGCAATTGTTACTGTTGCATACTTTGCATATTGCGAGATAGAAGCAAATGTATTTCCTAAATTGGCATTTGAGGATAATGAAAATGTAGAATTAGATAATGTAAAATTCAAAAAGTATTATCCAAAATAATAAATAATAAAGACCAATCTATAAAAATATATAGATTGGTCTTTACTATTATCAGTTTAATTTAAAAGTAAATATTGTTTAACATATCATTCTTAAGTGTCCATAAATCTTTAGACAAATCAACATAGTATTCATGTGGTTTTTCTAATCTTTTAACTTCGTCCCACATAGTATCAAGTTCTTTTTTAGCATATTTTGCAATTTCTTTTAATGTAGGATTTTTATAAACTAATTTTCCATTTTCAAATATTTTTTCGTGTAAAGCTCTAACTATATAGTTTGTAAGTGTTTTCTTTTTCCAAGGGTTTTGTGGGTCAAATATTGTGTAGTTATCTTTTGGAATTACTTCATCTGCTAAAGTTATAACATCTGCTAAAGCTTTTTTTGTATCTTTATCATAAAAACGATAAACTTTTTTGTATCCAGGGTTTGTTACTTTTATAGCTGTTTCACTTACTTTAATTTTAGGTGTAATAACGCCATCTTCTTCCATAGCAACTAATTTATATACTCCACCAAAAACTGGTTCACTTTTAGCTGTAATTAAGTTTTCACCTACACCAAAACTATCAATTTTTGCTTCTTGTTCTAATAGAGATGTTATAGAATACTCATCTAATGAGTTTGTAGCACAAATTTTACAGTCTGGGTAACCATTTTCATCTAATATTTTTCTAACCTTTTTAGATAAATAAGCTAAGTCGCCACTATCTAATCTTACAGCTTTTGGACGAATTCCTTGTGGTTTTAATACTTCATCAAATACTTTAATAGCATTAGGAAGGCCACTTTCTATTGTATTAAAAGTATCAATTAAAAGTGTACAATCAGTAGGGTAAATTTCAGCATACGCTTTAAAAGCTTCATATTCAGAGTCGAAACTTTGAATCCAGCTATGTGCCATAGTACCACTTGCAGGAACGTCAAACTCTTTGGCAGATAACGTGCAAGAAGTTCCAACAGCTCCACCAATAATAGAAGCTCTAGCACCAGATACAGCAGCGTCAATTCCATGAGCACGCCTAGCACCAAATTCCATAACTGGAATGCCTTTGGCGCTATTTACTATTCTACTTGTTTTAGTAGCAATTAAGCTTTGATGGTTAATAGTAAGTAAAAGCATTGTTTCTAAAATTTGAGCCTCAATCATAGGAGCTCTAACAGTAAGCAAAGCTTCATTAGGGAATACAATAGTTCCTTCAGGAATAGCCCAAACATCTCCTGTAAATTTAAAGTTTTTTAAATACTCTAAAAAATCTTCTGAAAATTTATTTTG
>CAPNDH010000073.1 GCA_948664205.1 uncultured Clostridia bacterium
TATTCCATTGAGTCATCTTCTTCAAATACTAGTTCTGGTGTTATTCTTAGGTTTATTCTTTTTGCTATTTCACTTCTTATATATCCTGAAGATTTTTTTAGTGCTTCTAATGTTTTTTCTTTATTTTTTGAGTTTAACATACTTATATATACTTTTGCATATTTTAGGTCTGGTGTTATTTTTACTTTTGTTACACTAATTAAACCAGTTGCATCAGGATTTTTAATTTCAAAAGAAATAATGTTACTTATTTCTTTTCTTAGTTCTTCGTCAATTCGATTTAGTCTAGTGTTATTTTTTGGCATATTTGCCTCCTTTTCCTATTTTTCTTCTTGTTGTTCTTGATTTTCTTTTTTGTTTTGCTCCATTCTAGCAATTCCTCTTAAATAGTCTTCTTGTCTTTTTTTATCAGCTACTTGTGCATCTTTTCTAGCATATACACTTTGTAGTCTCTTCTTGAATTGTTCTTGTTCTTTTTTTCTTGCATCTTTTGCTTCTTGGTCTCTTTTGTCTATTTGTGAAATGACATCTTGCATTGTTATATCTTCTTTATATTCAGATTGTTTTATTTTTTCTATGCTTTTTTGTTCTTCTTTTTCTATCATTTCCTCTATATCTTTATTTTTTTCAATTCTATTTCTTTTATTCCTTTTTGCCATTTTTATCACATCCTTTTATCTTTTTATTTCTTCCATTACATATACTTCTATGATGTCTCCTTCTTTTAGGTCGTTGTAGTTTTCTATTTGCATTCCACATTCATAACCTTTTGCTACTTCTTTTACGTCATCTTTGAAACGTTTTAGTGATACTAGTTTTCCTTCATGTATTACTACATTTTCACGAAGTACTCTTACACCAGCATTTCTTTCTATTTTTCCTTCTAGTACATATGCTCCTGCTATTGTTCCTACATTTGATACTTTAAAGGTTTGCCTTACTTCCACATTTCCTATTACTTTTTCTTCATATACTGGGTCTAACATACCTTTCATAGCTAATTTCACATCATCTATTGCTTGGTATATTACTGAGTATTGTTTTATTTCTATTTCATTTCTTTCTGCTAATGCTTTTGCTGTTACTACTGGGCGAACGTTAAATGCTATTATTATTGCATTTGCAACTTGTGCAAGTGTTACATCTGATTCAGTAACTGCTCCTGCTGCACTATGAACTACTCTTACTTTTACTTCTTCATCAGATAGTTTTTCTAATGATTGTTTTAAAGCTTCTGCGCTTCCTTGTACATCTGCTTTTACTATAATATTTAAGTGTTTTAGATTTCCTTGCTCCATTTGCGTAAATAGGTTATCTAAAGTTACTTTTTGCATAGCATTTATAGATTTCTCTCTTTGAGCACGTTTTCTTCTTTCTATTAAATGCTTAGCCATTTTTTCGTCTTTTACTTCATAGAATATGTCTCCTGATTCTGGTACTTCTGTTAATCCCATTATTTCTACTGGTGTAGAAGGTCCTGCTGATTTTACTTTTTGTCCTTTATCATTTTTCATTGCTCTTATTCTACCTATACTAGAACCAACAACAATTGTGTCTCCTTCATCTAGACTACCTCTTTGTACAAGCATTGATGCAATTGGTCCTTTTGATTTATCAAGTCTTGCTTCTATTACAACACCTTTTGCTTGTTTTTTAGGATTTGCTTTTAATTCTAACACATCTGCTTGTAATAATACCATTTCTAGTAAGTCATCAATGTTCATACGTTTTTTAGCTGATATTGGAACAAATATTGTATTTCCTCCCCATTCTTCTGGTACTAATTCATATGTCATTAATTCTTGTTTTACTTTGTCTATGTTTGCTTCTGGTAGATCTATTTTATTTACTGCAACTATTATAGGAATATCTGCTGCTTTTGCGTGATTTATTGCTTCTACTGTTTGAGGCATAACTCCATCATTTGCAGCTACTACTAATATTGCTATATCTGTTATTTGTGCTCCTCTAGCACGCATACTTGTAAATGCTTCGTGTCCTGGTGTATCTAAGAAGGTTATTTCTCTTCCATTTACTTCTACTTTGTATGCACCTATTGCTTGAGTAATACCACCTGCTTCTCCTTCTATTACATTTGTTTCTCTTATTGCATCTAAAAGTGATGTTTTACCATGGTCTACGTGTCCCATAACTACTACTACTGGTGGTCTTTCTTTTAGTTCGTCTTCTCTATCTTCTGAATCATCAAATAATATATCTTCTTCTTTTACTTCTTGTTTCTTTGTAGCTGTTACTCCAAATTCTTCCGCTACTAAATATGCTGTGTCAAAGTCTATATCATTATTTATTGTAACCATCATTCCTAAGCCAAATAACTTTTTAATAACTTCTGCTGATGTTTTCTTAAGTTCTGTTGCTAAATCTTTTACAGTTATTGTTTCTGGTATAGAAATTTCTGTTAATTGGAATATTTTTTGTTTTCTTTCTTCTACATTTTTATTTGCTTTTTTCTTGTTTCTTTTTCCTCTTGCTGTTGTTAAATCATAATAATCAAGCATTCCGCCTTCTTGGTCATCAAACATATTTGATAGTCTATCTACTTGTTTTAATCCTTTTAGTTTTCCACCATCAAATTCTTCACCATTAAACCTTGAGCCTTTTTTGTTTTTGTTTTGTTTTTTATTATTTCCAGCTGCTCTTTCTTCCATTCTCTCATTTTTAGCTTTATCTATGGCACGAGAAGAAAAATCTCTTTGATTCTCTTTTTCCATTATATCAGTTTCCATTATGTCTTTAATATTTCTATCTATTCCTCTGTCATCTAATGGTCTTCTTTCTCTATTATTAAAGTTTGGCCTATTTTGATTATTTCTAAAATTATTATTTTTATTTTGGAAATTATTATCTCTATTTCCATTTCTATTTTGGAAGTTTGGTCTATCTCCTCTATTTTGGAAATTGCCTTTTTCATTTCTTTGATTAAAGTTTCCTCTATCATTTCTATTTGAAAAATTATTATTTCTGTTTTGGAAATTCTCACGATTATTGTTTCTATTTTGAAATTCTCCAAAATTATTTTTTCCTTTTTGTTCTATATTATTATTTCTATGTTCTACGTTTTCTACTTTTTTAGTTTCAACTACTGCCTGTTTCTTGTCGCTTTTTATCGGGTCGCCTAAGGCTGTGACCCCTACATTTTCTTCTTTCTTTTGTTCTACCTTTTTAGTCTCTTCTTTTTTTGGTTCTTCTTTCTTTCCAATTCCAAACAATTCACTTACTGTCATTGGCTTTGTTGGCTTATTTCTATATACAATATTGTAATCTGCATTTTTATTTCTTTCTACAAATCCAACTTGTTTATTTTTTTGTTCTGTATTAGAAGTTTTATTTTCTTTTTTTTCATCTTCTGTTATTATAACTTCTCTTCTTATAATAACAGGTGCTTTCTTTTCTTCTTTTTTAGCTGGCTTTTCTGCTGACTTTTTAATAAATTGCTCTTTTATTTTTTTAGCTTGTGTTTCATCTATTGTACTCATATGAGTTTTAGCTTCTATTCCAAGCTTGTTTGCCTTTTCTATTACTTCTTTACTGGTTAAGTTTAGCTCTTTTGCTAGTTCATATATTTTTATCTTACCCAATAATTTCACCCCCATCAATAATTTTTAATATCTCGTTTGCAAAATTTATATCTTTTATGCAAATTACTGCTTTATTTTCTTTTCCTATCGTTCTACTTAAAGTTTCTATTGTTCCATATATTCTCACATTTACATGGTTTTCTTCTGAAACTCTTTTAATATTTCTTTTAGTTCTGTCTGATGCATCTTCTGCTACAAGTACAATTTTTGCTTTTTTGTTTTCTATTGCTTCTATAACACTTTCTGTTCCGAAAGCTATTTTCCCTGCTCTGGTTGCTAAGCCTAATAGTCTTAGTGCTTTGTTTTGTTCCATTTTAACTCCTTTTTGGAGGTTGGAAGTTGGAGGTTAGAGGTTGGATTTAGGGCAATTTCTTCGAAGTATTTACCCTATATTCCAACTTCCAACTTCTAACTTCTAACT
>CAPNDH010000074.1 GCA_948664205.1 uncultured Clostridia bacterium
ATTAAACGATTTTCTTGTCTTTGTACTTCGCCTCTTCTTTCTCTAATCTCTTGATCTAGCTCTTTTCTAGAAGACATTATTTCTTCTTGTGCTTTATAAATTTCTTCTTTTCTTCTATTTTCTGCTTCTTTATTTGCTAGTTCTATTATTCTTTTAGCTTCATTTTCTGCACTATTTTTTTTAGATTCAGCTATTTTTTTTCTAATAAATACACCTACAAATGTAAATATTACTGCTGAGATTAGAAATACGGCGATATTAATTATGATATCCATAATTTACACCTCTTTCTTATTTAATTTTCAATGTACATAAATATATATTTTCTATTTCATATAACATATTTATATGACTTTTATTTTTTAAAATATATTTTTGTCTCCTAGTATATTTTATATGTATTATTTGAAAGTGTCAAGGGGTTATGCAAAATTTAGTGAATAATGAATAGTGAATGATGAATAATGAATAATTAGAAAAAATAAAACAATTTAGCTTTTGCTAAATTGTTTTATTTTTTCTATGCTCTTGGGTGAGCATTTTTATATACACTTTTTAAACCATCATTTTGGAATTGCATATATACTTGTGTTGATGATATGTCTGAATGACCTAACATTGTTTGTATTGCTTTTAGGTCTGCTCCATTTTGTAAAAGATGTGTTGCAAATGAATGTCTTAACACGTGTGGAGTTATATCCTTTGTAATATGAGCTTGTTCTTTATAGAATTTAACTATTTTCCAGAAACCTTGTCTTGTTAATCTTTGACCATTTATATTAACGAATAATGCTGATACATTTTCATCTCTTATTAATACTGGTCTTGCTTCTTCTACATATTCTTTTAATGCTTTTAAAGACATTGTTCCTAAAGGAATATTTCTTTCTTTAGAACCTGTTTTACATACTACATATCCTTCTTCTAGGTTTACATCTTCTATATTTAGAGATATTATTTCTGTTACTCTCATTCCAGTAGCATAAGCAAATTCTAACATTGCTTTATCTCTAGTTCCTTTTAAGTCTATATCTTTTGGTTGGTCTAATAATAATTCAACTTCTTGTGCTGTTAATACACTTGGTACTCTTTTTTCTACTTTTGGTGATT
The DNA here is from genome assembly GCA_948664205.1 of uncultured Clostridia bacterium. Lineage (GTDB taxonomy): Bacteria > Bacillota > Clostridia > TANB77 > CAG-508 > UMGS1663. Next base: position 1,111 of record CAPNDH010000074.1, read on the forward strand.
GAATATTATTTGTTGGATCTACTTTTACCTTTTTATTTTTTACTAAAAATTGGTAAAAAGATCTTATTGATGCTAAATGTCTTGATACTGTTGAAGATTTTTTTCCTACTTCTTGTAAATGTTGTAGATAATCTTTAATATCTTCTTCATTTAGTTTTGCATAATTCATATTACCTTCTTCTACATATTTGGTAAAATATACAATATCTCTTCTGTATGATTGTAAAGTATTATCTGATACTTTCTTATCATTTTGAAGAAATTCCAAAAAAAGTTTAACTTGTTTTTCCATTTTTGCTCCCCTATCCTTTATATATTTTTTTAACTTACGTAAACTGTATATGTTATATCAAATTAGTTTGGAATTGTAAAGGGTTTTTTGTAAATTTTTTTATTTTTTTATTTTAATATGTTGTGATTCATATTTTTATAATATTTTATTTCTACTGTAGGGGCTTAATCGGTTAGGAATACCTGTGAGAATTTACCTAATTACGCCCTAAATGTATATTTAAAATTTATACCAATATTAAAATTATCTAAGGGCGAAATTCGGTATTCCCAAAGAAGTATTCCTTACCGATTTAGCCCCTACATTAATTTTAATTATTGTCTATGAATAATAGTTTAATATATACAAATGCAGAAGGTGATCTATTTCAAATGACTCTTATATTATACAAACATCTTTATACATAGTGAGACTATATTACTAGAAGCATACACTTCTACAAATGAAGCTGTAACTAGAAGAATTGCAATAAATCCAGAAAATATTGTGTGTCTTAATATCTCAACTTTTATATTTTCCTTTCTTTTATCTTTTATTATTGATTTATATAATTTCATTCCACTTACTCCAAGTGCTAATATGCATGGTATATATATTATATTTTGTAACAATAAGGATGCTATACAAAACCAAATTCCTTTAAACATCGGAAATGTTATCATAATTGAAGATATTGTATACCCTAAGCTAAATCCTCTTATTCCTATAATTAAATATACAATTGGTATTCCAACTACAGTTGAGCCTATAAACCATAATGTTATTGCTAATAATAAATTACTTACTATGGAGCTTCTTAATAAACTAGCTGAATCTATTTCATAATTTGTATTTAAAGCTTGTGTGAAGGATTTTATATACTCATTATTTTGATTTTGTTGTTCTTCACTTATATTGTTTATAAATGTAACACCGATAATTATTCCTATTAAAAATATTATTGATACTATTAAATATTCTTTTATATTTTTTCTAAAATGTTCTTTAACTATTGCAAGTATTTTAGAACCACTCTTCTCTTGTTTTCTCATAAACTTTCTCCTTTTTTTTATTCTTAATAAAGTCATCCACCATAGTGGTGAGTTTACTTAGAAGATGGTTATAGAAGAATTAGGTTTTCTTATGTGGCTTTGCCACTTAGAAAATTTTATTCTTCTTTCGCACTTTCTACATAATGTGTATTCCATAAAGAAAGTTTTTAGAACTAAAAAAGGAAAGAATTGGGACGTGTCTAAAAATTTACAAACTTATATAACTAAGAAATATTTTTAGTTAATTAAATGTTTGTAAATTTTTAGACACGTCCCAATTCTTTCCTTTTTATTTTTATTTTACTTTACCGTAAACTCCGCCACCGCCTACTTCTATTTTTGCGTGACCTGTTCTTGCTTCTTCTATTTTATTTACTATTTTTTCTCCTACTACTGCTTCTATGTCATCTTTTGATAGTTTGTGAAGTATTGTCATTTCTGTTCCGAATTTATTTAGTAATTTTTCTATTACTTTTGCCCCTACTCCTGGTATAAAGCCTAGTGGCACTTGGTATATGTATGGTGGTCTTGTTTTTGGGCTTTTTGTTTCTTTTTTGTCTTTTATTAGTTCTATTCTATCAAACACGCCAAAGGTTACTTTGTCACTTCCACATTTTGGGCATATGGTTACTGGCTGTTTTGTTTCTATTGTGTTTTCGCAGTTGTCACAATATGTTCTATGATATTTTCCTAGTTTTGGATCTAAGCCATAGTTTGCTATTACTTTTCTTCCTTCTTCATTTTTTAGTGCTTTTACTACTTCTTTGAATGATATATCTTCTACTTGCAATTTATTGTATTCTCTTGCTATTTTAGGTAGTGAGTGTGCATCTGAATTTGTTACAAATGTTTTTGTTTCTAGTTCTGATATTGTATCTGCTAAAAATGTGTCTGAGCTTAGCCCTAGCTCTACTGCAAATATTTTATCAAATTTTTCTTTAAATATATCTTTTAATCTATCTGTACAATTTCCATAGTAACTTTTATGTGGTGTAAAAATGTGTGCTGGTATTAATATTCCATTGTATTTTTCTACTATATCTATTAATTCATAACCTGACAAATCTGACCTTTGTGTGCTTAATGTTATATTTTTTATATGATGACTCATTTCCTCAGAAAATGCTTTTATATCTTTTAAGTGTGGAAAGAAACATACATTGTGTGCTGAACCTTTGTGTCCATTTCTTCCTATTTCTGAGGTCTCTACTTCACTTCCTAATAATATACAAACTTTATCTTTATATATTATTCCTCCAT
>CAPNDH010000075.1 GCA_948664205.1 uncultured Clostridia bacterium
TAGAATCTGGAATAGATATTCCAAATGCGAACACAATAATAGTAGAAAATGCAGATAGATTAGGTTTAGCACAATTATATCAAATAAGAGGAAGAGTAGGTAGAAGTGATAAACAAGCATATGCATATGTTACCTATAAAAGAGAAAAGCTATTATCAGAAGTAGCAGATAAACGTTTAAAAGCAATAAAAGAATTTACAGAATTTGGATCAGGCTTCAAAATAGCAATGAGAGATTTAGAAATAAGAGGAGCAGGAAGTATGCTACGGAGAAATGCAAGCAGGCCATATGGAGCAAGTAGGATATGACACATACTGTAAGCTTTTAGACGAAGTAGTAAAAGAAATGCAAGGTATAGAAGTAATAGAGGAAGAAGATGTACAAATAGATATAGCAGTTTCAAGCTATATACCAGATGAATTTATAGAAAATAGCACACAAAAAATAGAAATATACCAAAATATAGCATTATGCAGAACAGAAGAAGATATACAAAATGTTATAGATGAAATAATTGATAGATTTGGAAGCATTCCAAAAGAAGTAGAGAATCTAATAGAAGTAGCAAGAATAAAGAATTTAGCAAGAAAAGTAGGAATAACAAAAATATCAGAAAAACAAAGTGGAATTGTATTTATATATGATAGTCAAAAATTTAATATAGAAATAGTAGATAAACTTGCTAAACAATATGGAAACAAATTAAAATTCTCACCAGGATATGCAACTTTGAAAATAAATAAAACTTCAGATAAACAAATTTTAGGAGATATTAAAGAATATTTGTTGTCGAATTTTGTAGACGAAAAGTTAGAAGAATAAAGAAAAAATTATTGATTAATACGAACAAATGTATTAAAATAAAAACGAAATGAGAAAAGCAGAGAAAGTGTGGAAACCATCTCTAGTCTTTTATAGATTGGAGGCGGTGAGTATGGAAATATTATTATTTTACTTACATATAATATTACTTATTGAAATTATAACAATTATTCCAATAACAATAGCCTCAATTATAGTCATATATCTATTTTTGAGAAAATAAAAACAACGGAAAAACCACACCCTCTGAATGCTAATCACGGTGTGGTTAAAAACATAAACTGAGATGGCAACCACATTTTCAATGTGGTCTCTCATTTCTTAATTTAATTATATTATAACACAAAAAACAAAAATGTAAATACTAAATTCAAAAAATCCAGAAAGGAAAAATAAAAGTATGCAAGTTATAACTAGTAAAGATAACGAAATTATAAAAAATATAAAAAAGTTAAAAGAAAAGAAATATAGAGACCAAACAGGAGAATATATAATAGAAGGAATAAAACTAGTAGCAGAGGCAATTAATGAAAAAACTAAAATAAGTAAAATAGTAGTTTGCGAAGACTGCGAAACAGATGGAAGTATTCCAAAAGACTTAATGTATGAAATAGCAAAATATGACTGTATATATGTATCAAAAAAAGTATTTGATTCAATTTCTGATGTAAGCACTCCACAAGGAATATTGGCAGTAATAAAAAAGTGTTCATCAAAAGAAGAAATATCTTATAATGAAGATATAATATTAGTATTAGATGGAATAGCAGATCCAGGAAACTTAGGAACCATATTAAGAACAGCAGATAGTGTAAATTTAAAACAAATTATACTATCACCAAAATGTGCAGACCCATATAACCCAAAAGTAGTTAGGTCAACAATGGGAGCAATATTTAGGCTAAATATTATAGAAAGTAAAAATATAATAGAAACATTAAAAGATATAAAGAAGAATAAATACAAAATAATAGCAACATCACTAGAAACAAATGAAAGTATATACACAGTTGACTTAAATAAAAAAGCAATAGTAATAGGAAACGAAGCAAATGGTGTTTCAAAAGAAGTTTTAGAAATAGCAAACGAAAAAATGAAAATACCAATGCTAGGAAAAACAGAAAGCCTAAATGCAGCAGTAGCAACAGGAGTTATTTTATATGAATATGTAAGAAGAAAAATAAATTAGAACTAATGGCAATTTAAACATTTTGATACAGGAATATTATAATGTGAATTAACTTTTTATTTACACTTGAAAGAAAAAAATAAGACATATATATTGAAAATTAAAACAAAACATAGTATAATTATGTATAGTAACTTATAAAGCTGTTTAAGTATATTAGCTAAAACAGGAGGAACTTTAAATGATAAGAATAATGAACAGAGATGATGATTATGTAATGATTTATTCTGAAAGTCAAGAAGTTATTAATTATCTGAAAGGTAACACAAAGTGGACATTAGAAATGCTATATGAGGGATGTCCAGCAATTATAGTAAGAAAAGAGAAAGGAAAAGTGGTATAATCTAAATGATTATACCGCTTTTTATAGTATAGGAAAAATCAATTTAAAATTGTAGAAGCGAGCATTGCACATTCGCGTAGCTAAGCTACTTTCTTATATGTAGAAAAAACAATTTTAAATTGTATGGGTGAGATATTTTTCTTAAATATATAAAAAAATGTAAAAAATAGAAAAAATTTCAAAAAAAGTATTGACTTATGTAAATTGATGTGCTAAAATAAATTTGTAAGTGTTCAAGAAACACTGTACATATAACTGCCCTCAACACAAATTGGTGTTGAGTATGGCGAAACCAACTTATAAATCATAGTATCGTAATTAGCGTAGGAGGCGCAACAACATGATTAGAGGACCGACTAACAAAAATTATAATGCGATGAAATGATCGGGCTGCGGCGGACCAACTGCTAAATGTGCAGTGCGGGCCGCAAGGACCTATCGGGCGGGTAAAAGTCCCGAAAACCGGAGCCACCAGAGATGTGGCAAGCAACCGAGACCGTGAGGTGCGGTCAAACCTACAGGAGGAAAATGAAGCTATGGAGGAAAAAAATCGGCGGTTTCCCAGTGGTTTTGCCTAGCTGGAGTGGTGCACTTTTATATTAAAAGTGCAAGAAGATGTGAAGTATGAGAGCCTTCTTATACATCTTCCATACCACGGTAATTTAAAGGACTAAGGCTCCACCTATAGTGTTAGCCGCGGATGGCGGCAAAAAATCCTAGTATTCCTTGTGATTGATTACCGCGGAGCGCGCGGCTGGGGAGGAGCTAGGTGGTCACCGAGGGGCGACCGAATCGATACCTGTCCTGTCCGGCCGCGGGGAGCGCGGTCGGGGGAAGGTACGCTGCAAGAGGTGCGGCAAAGTGATATTTCCAAATTTCCATCGGATGAAGTGGCTGACTGATATATTATGGGGCCACAACCACATGGAAATGCCACCAGAGGGTGTGGCAAACAGGTCAATTAAGGGGCCTGAATTAGCCGCAGGTAGCGGCAAAAAATCCTAGCACCCCCGACCGCGGAAAGCGCGGTTGGGAGGGTTAGGTAACAAACATATAAGGTAACAGATGTAAAAGGTAAAAGAGTTATACTGTACTAGCCCACTACGAGGTGGCAAAAGGGAGAGGCGAATGACCGTATGGGTTCGCTTCTTTCTTTTTTTATATAGAAGGAAAGTTCTCCTAGAAGGAGAACTTTCCGTACTAGATAATTATTGCGAAAGTT
>CAPNDH010000076.1 GCA_948664205.1 uncultured Clostridia bacterium
AATTTATTATACACTCTCTCATAAAATGTGTCCATATATCTATTCTAACACCAGAAATCATTTTTGCTATATAACCTGCTAAATTTATTACCATATCTTTTTGTGGTACATTAATATCATCTGTATCTCTTCTTAGCATTTCTAAATGAGACATTGTATTAAAAGGATTTAATACTCCATCTAATAAAATAATAATAAATATTATATTTGGATATATAAATACAAATGGTAATAAAACTGCAATTAATGTTTTTATTAAAATATCACCTTTTACTATTACCTTATTTTTTATTAAATAAGTTGATAAGAAAAAACCAGTACCACTTAAAATCCATTCTAAACTTTTAACTGTTTTTAAAGTTCCAATATTTAACCCTTTATCTATTGCTCTTATAGATAATAACACTATTAAAGATGATAATGCAAATCTACCTAACATTCTTATAATAAACCATTTTCTAAAATATTTTGTATATTGAAAAATATTTAGTTTTTTTATAAGATTATCTTTTTTCTCTTCTTTAACTTTAGGAAAGTTTCTTATTTGTGTAACGAATATTATTGAAATTATAAATACAGCAGTTGCTAATATAGATATTATCAAAAATGCATTATTAATAAATTTTGCACATATAAATCCAGCTACAGCTATCCCAGCAGCTTGTAAAAATTTAAATACCGATATCCTTTTTGAATGCGCATTCATTGCTTTTTCTTCTGGCAAAGAATTATATGCATATGCATAATGATATCCCGAAAATATTTCTAAAACTAATACTTCCAATAAATAAGTTATTACAAATAGTATTATAAATTGTGCGTCGAAACATATTGCTGTTATGATTGCAATTAAAGAGCATAGTATCATACAAGTTTTAAAAATAAAATTTGGTCTTTGTGATGTATTTATTTTTATACAAAACAATGTAGCAATTAATCTTGCTGTTCCAATATTAGCTGAAATTAATGATATTAAAAATACATTACTATATTTTAAATAAACTAAATCAGCTAAATTACTATCCCAATCTAAAAGTCCAAAGCAAAAACCTGTAATTCCTATTAATATTATAAATAAACTGTTCTTTTTATATATTTTTTCTATATCTTCCATTTGTTATTCCTCTTATTATATTTTTTATTACTAATTAGAATTTCATAAAAATTCTATGAACAATATGAGTGTGTATATGTATTTCTAATTGTTAACTTCTAATTTTGCATTTTCTTTTCCTACAATTTCTTCTATTTCTTCTAAAGTATTGCCATTTACAAATATTCCTCCTGCTGGCATTTTGTTTTCTCCGTTTAGTATTGCTACTAATGTGTTGTTTCTGTCTCCTGTGAAAAATTTAAGTGCTCCTCTTAGTTTATCTTTTTGCTCTTCTGTTAAATTTGTAATATTAATAGTTAGTTGTTTTCTTTTATTACTATTTGACGCAAAAGGGTCAGATGACGCATTGGAAAATGTCCCCGATGCGTCACTTAGTGGGACTATTTTGTTTGCTATTATTGTTACATTTTGTTCTTCTTCGCGTATGCTTAAACGTCCTTCTACTAATACTATGCTTTCTTCCATTAGAGCTGTTCCTGCTTGTTGGTAAGCGTTTTCGAATACTATTGTTTCTATATTTCCGTATAGGTCTTCTATGTTTACAAATGCCATTATTTTATTGTTTTTTGTGTATTTCTTTTTGATACTGTTTATTATTCCTGCAAATTTTACGCTTTGTCCATCTTTTAGTGGGAATGTTCCTGTTTGTTCTTGTTCTTCTAGTGCTTCTCTTATTTTTAGTGTGCTTATGTTTGAACACATTTCTATTTGTTCTTTTAGTTCTTCTAGTGGATGTCCTGAGATGTATAGTCCTAACATTTCTTTTTCCATTGATAGTAGTTCTTTGTCTGAGTATTCTTTTAGTGTGTGGTAGGTGTATTTTAATTTTTCTAGGTCGTTTTCTTCTTCGTTACTTCCACTTGCTAAATCAAACATTGATACTTGTCCTTTGAAATTCTTTTTTGATGAGTCTGATATTGAGTCTAGTATTTCTTCAAATGATGCCATTAGTGTGCTTCTGGTTTGTTCGAATTCATCAAATGCTCCTGCTTTTATTAAGCTTTCTATGCACTTTTTATTTACCGCTTCTCCTTGTATTCTTTCACAAAATTCTGTGAAACTTTTATATTTTCCGTTTTTTCTTCTTTCTTCTACTATGCTATCTACTGCTGCTGTTCCTACGTTTTTTATACTTCCCATTCCAAAACGTATTTTTCCATTTGCATCTACTGTAAATCTTGTTTCACTTTCATTTATGTCTGGTCTTAATATTTCTATGTTTAGTCTTTTACATTCTTCTATGTAATATGGCACTTTATCTAAGTTTCCTAAAAAGCTATTTAGTGTTGCTGCCATGAATTCTTCTGGATAGTATGCTTTTAGGTATGCTGTTTGATATGATACTACTGCATATGCTGCTGCATGTGATTTGTTGAAGGCATATTTTGCAAATTCTGCCATTTCATCAAATATTTTGTCTGCACTTTTTTCGTCTATTCCATTTCGTACACAGCCTGGAACTATTACATTTCCTTGTTCATCTACTTGTCCATGTATAAATATTTCTCTTTCTTTTGCCATTACGTCTAGCTTTTTCTTTCCCATTGCACGACGTACTAAGTCAGCTCTTCCTAGTGAGTAGCCTGCTAAGTCTCTTACTATTTGCATAACTTGTTCTTGGTATACCATACAACCATATGTTACTTCTAATATTGGTTTTAGGCTTTCGTGTGTGTATACTGCATGCTCAGGGTCTTTTTTGTTTGCTATGTATCTTGGTATTTGGTCCATTGGTCCTGGACGATATAGTGAAACTCCAGCTATGATGTCTTCTAAGCTATCTGGTTTTAGTTCTTTCATGAAGTTTGTCATTCCTTGTGATTCAAATTGGAATATACCAACTGAGTTTCCCTCTTGCCATAGCTTATATACTTTTTGGTCATTCATGTCTTTGTCAAATTCTACATCTATGTTCTTATCTTTTTTTACTAAGTCTATTGTATCTTTTATAACTGTTAAAGTACGTAAACCTAAAAAGTCCATTTTTAATAATCCTAGTTCTTCTAAGGTTGTCATTATAAATTGTGTAGATATGTTTCCTTCTCTTACATATAGTGGTACATATGTATCTACTGGGTCTTTTGTTATTACTATTCCACATGCGTGTGTTGAGGCCTGACGTGGCATTCCTTCTAGTGCCATTGCTATATCTAGTAGTTTTTTTATTTCTACGTCTGATTCGTATAAATCTCTTAGTTCTCTATTTTGTTCCATTGCTTTTTTTATTGTTATATGTATTTCATTTGGTATCATTTTTGCAAGTTTATCTGCTTCTGCATATGGAACATCTAATACTCTTGCTACATCACGTATTACCATTCTTGCTGACATTGTTCCAAAGGTTATTATTTGTGATAC
>CAPNDH010000077.1 GCA_948664205.1 uncultured Clostridia bacterium
GAAACTAGATATTTGTGTTTAATACTAGTTACCCACTCGATTTAGCGAAGAGCCTGTTAATATTTATAGTATACATATTTTATACTGTAGGGGCGATTAGCAATCGCCCGAGACTTCAATGAAATTGCTTAAACATAAATTATTTTTCAGGTAGTTTCTTCGAAGAGCGGGCGATTAATAATCGCCCCTACAAATATAATTACTATTTTAAATATTTAAATTCTTATCCTAATGCCACATCTAGTACCATCATTAGTACAAATCCGCCAATTAGACCAAATGTAGCTAAATTTTTGTTATCTTTTACTGATTCTGGTAGTAATTCTCTTGCAACTACTATTATCATTGCTCCTGCTGCAAATGCTAGTAAGAATGGTAACATACTTCTTATATATAATACAAGTACTGCTCCTATTACTGCAGATATTGGTTCAACTAATGCTGATGCCTGACCTATCATAAAGCTTTTAAACCTTGAATATCCTTCACTTCTAAGTGGAAGAGATACTGCCGCTCCTTCTGGGAAATTTTGAATACCTATTCCTACTGCTAGCATAATAGCACCTATTAATGCCATTCCTGGTACTCCACTTGCAATTCCGCCAAATGCTACACCTATTGCCATACCTTCTGGTATATTGTGTATTGTTATTGCTGATATTAGAAGTATACTTCTTTTTAGCGATGAATCACTTCTTAAATTTCCTTTACTTTTTAAAACTTTATCTAAAAATTTATCAGATAGCAACACAAATAGTCCTCCAACAATAAAGCCTACTGCTGGTAGCAACCACTCTATGTACCCTAATTCTGCTGATAATTCAATAGATGGAGCTATTAGTGACCAAAATGCTGCTGCAATCATTACCCCAGCACTAAAACCTAATATTGTATCTAATACTTTTTTATTTATTTCTTTAAAGAAATAAACTACAAGTGCTCCAAGTGCTGTTACTCCCCAAGTAAATGTTGCTGCAATTAATGCTTGAATTACTGGACTCAAATTTTCAAACCAATCCAATTTTTTCACCTCACATTACATAATATGTTGAATAGACATATTATGACACAAGGTGTGCAATAGTTTTTTTATATTTAATTCATGTAGAGTACCCACTTGCTTATTTTGTATATCTTTTTAAAGTGCTTTATTCCTACGAAAACGTATATACAAAACGTTGGGCATCTGTGGCGGATATAAAATCTACCACGTATTAATTATATTCTAATTTTTATTATTTAATTGTTTATTTATTTCAGCACCTAAAAATACTGTATAAAAACATGCATATGTCCACATCATTACAAGTATAAGTGTTGTTAAACTTCCATATGTTATTGAAAAGCCTTTAAATACATCTAAATAAATTGAAAATATAAATGAAATGACATTAAGCACTATTGCTCCAAATATTGAGCCATATATTTGACTTTTAAATGTTACTTTATGTTTTGGCATAAATTTATATATAATTAAAAATATTATAAAAGTTATAAATACAAATCCTATTTCTGTAATAATAGCCGATACTCCTGTGAATTCTAAAAATGCACCAAAGTATTCTTGAATTATTGAAACAAAACTATTTCCAAATACTAGTAATGCTAACCCCAATGTTATTAATATAATAAACACTATTGTTTGTAATATTGATTTGAGTCTCAATATAAAATAGCTTTCCTTTTTTTCTCCTTCTATTTTATATATTTCTCGTATTCCTTTTGTTAGTGCATACAACCCTCTTCCTGCTGACCATAATATAAATATAATTGATATTGAAATTGTTCCTATTGATTTTGAATATACTTCTTGTACTATTCCTAAAACTAGCTCATTCATACTACTTGGTATTACTTTTGAAATTGCTTCAAATAGATTTTGCTGGGTTATACTAGTATATTGTATTAAGGTTATTAGTATTATTGCAAATGGTATAAATGATAATATTGTATAATATGCACATTGCGCAGAATATTCGCTAACATGATCTTCACTCATTTGAGTAAGTAATTTATTTACATTTTTATAATTTCTTTTCACGAATTCTTTCATTTAATTCCCCTTACATATTATATTCTTCCATATTATCATATATAAATACATATTTTCTTTTATCTATTTTCCTTGTCTTTATATTCTTTATCGAATTTTTCTTGTGCTTCTTTTATGAAAATTTTACTTCTACCACAATTAGGTGCATTTAATGGGCAATGATTATAGCACCCTCTGCATGTTAATTTACTTAAATATTCTTGAAATTTTTCGTCCATTTTTCCCTCCAATTAATATATATTTTATGTATTTTTGTTGTAGGGGCTTAATCGGTAAGGAATACCAGTAAGAATTTACCCAATTACGCCCTCATATACATATTATAAATTAATATTAATTTCAATTTACATATTTGGTTGGGCGTAATTCGGTATTCCTCATAGGTATTCCTTACCGATTAAGCCCCTACAATTTCTATTTCATTATGTTTTATTGCTTTTTAAAATAGTCTTTTCCTACTTTACATATAGGACATTGGAAATCTTCTGGTAGTTCTTCTCCATAATATATGTAACCACACACTGAACAAACCCATGCTGTTTTTCCTTTTTCGGTTGTTACTTTTAGTAATTCTTCTTTATGTTCTTGGTAGTAGCCATAACTCATTGGCTCTTTTTCTTCAAATACATCTGCTTCTATTAATTTCCCTATAAATAGTGTATGTGTGTCATTTTCTATAAAATCAACTATTTCGCAAACCATATATCCTATAGAATCGTTTATAACATTTATTTCTTCTACTTTTGTTGTTTCTGTTTTTTCAAATTTCTTTATTTCTCTTCCAGTATTAAACCCAAATGTTTTTATTATTTCTGGATTTACTTCTTTACTTAATACTGATAAAGCAAATTTATTGTTTTTCTTTAACAATTCGTTAGTATAATTACTTTTCATTACAGCCACTGATATTAGTGGCTCTTCTCCTGCACTTACTTGTGATACTGCATCTACTATACAACCTCCTTCTTTGGTTGTTAATACATACATTCCTTGTGTTATTTTCCTTGTTATTTTTTTATTTTTCACGTTGTATCTTCCCTTCTATTTCTATACTTATATTTTCTTTATATTAGCATAAAAGCAAATAATTAGCAAGGCTAACTATTTGCTTTTTATGAGTTATCTTATTCTTTTATATTATTATAAATATTATATGTTTTGAAATTGTTCTTTACAATTTTTTATTTCTAAAACATTTAGACCTTCTTGTATATACTTATTTTTCATAAAGTACTTCCATATTGTTCCTGCCAAATAATTTTCTATCATTAGCATTGATATTCCTTTATCTATTCCTATTACTTCTT
>CAPNDH010000078.1 GCA_948664205.1 uncultured Clostridia bacterium
CTACAAGAAGCATCATATTTAGCAGAATCTGCAAGTATTGTAAGTTTTTCTAATAAATCCATAAAATTCACCTTTCTTTTTATATATGTGGTATAAAACATAGCAACACAAAATAACCTCATTTTATTTTTGAATAGGAAAAAATAATTTCAAATGTAGGGGGAGTGGCCTTGTGTCCGCCCGCATGGAAATTTACTGTTGTTCTATGCTGAAAATAAAACGTTCAAATGTTTGTATAAACAATATAACATAATAGATCAAAAATGTCAAACAAAAATTCGCAAAAATATTGACTTTTTTATTTTGATAGAATATAATGCTAAACATGGAGGAGAAAGAAATGATTTATAAATATGATAATAATGAAGTAGAATATAAGAACAAAGAAAATAAACAACAAGTTCTATGGGAAAACTTACAAGAAACAGATAGCTTAAGAGAGGTTCAACAATATATAAAAGCAGTAAACACAGTAAGAGGTTTTGAAGATCAACCTATTGAAGAAAGAATGTTACTATTAACAGAAGAAATAGGAGAGCTTGCAAAATCAATAAGAAAAAATGCAACAAATATGAGTACAGATGTAAATAAACAATATAGCTATGACTCAATAGAAAGTGAAGTATCAGACTGCCTATATGTATTAGCATCTGTATGTAATAGGCTAGATATAGATATGTTCAAATGCTTAAAAGAAAAGGAAAAAGAAAATATACATAGAGTATGGAAAAGATAAAAACAATAATAAAATGATGTAGGGGCTTAATCGGTTAGGAATACATATAAGGAATACCTAATTACGCCCTTTGCACAAATTAAATATTGATATAATTTAAAATATACATTTAGGGCGTAATTCGGTAAATTCTCACTGGTATTCCTAACCGATTAAGCCCCTACATATTTAATAATATAGATAGTGAGGGTAATCAAAATGAAAATAAACATAGTTATGGTAGAGCCAGAAATACCACAAAATACAGGAAATATTGCAAGAACATGTGCAGCAACAGGGGCAAAACTACATTTAGTAGAGCCACTAGGCTTTGAAATAACAGATAAAACCTTAAAAAGAGCAGGTTTAGACTATTGGGATAAGCTAGAAATAGAAAAGCACAAATCTTTTGAAAGCTTTTTAGAAAAATATAAACCAGAAGAAAATAATATGTTTTTTGTAACAACAAAAGGTCAAACATGTTATTCAGAAGCAAACTATTCTAATTTAGAAGAAATATTTTTACTATTTGGAAAAGAAACAAAAGGTCTTCCAGAAGATGTTTTACAAAAATATATAGAAAAAACAATAAGGATACCAATGCTACCAACTTTAAGGAGCTTGAATTTGTCAAATTCAGTAGCAATTGTAGTATATGAAGTTTTAAGGCAAAATGAATTTGATAAGTTGGAGGAAACTAGTAAATATTTTAAATAGAATATATATTATGCAAAACTCTAAATGTAATGAAAAATAAATAATAAAGAATTAAGGAGAGTTAAAATATGAAAATAGATATGATAGTAGATAATAGACAAGATTATGAAGAAGAAATACGTAAAGGAATAAGAAAATTTAATAAAGAAAAAAATGAGGAAGGATATTTTGTTCAAGAACACCCAAAGGGGTATAGGGATCCATTTGGTTTTTATGCACTTAAAGATAATGAGTTAGTAGGTGGAATGATTGTAAATAAAAAAATGCAATGGATAGATGTAGATATTTTATACATAAAAGAAGAATACAGAAGTCAACATATTGCAACTAAATTAATAGAAGAAGTTATAAAATATTGCAAGGAAAATGATTTAGTTGGTATACACCTTTGTACATTAGATTTTCAAGCAAAAGGTTTTTATGAAAAACAGAATTTTCAATTAATTGCAGAAATAAAAGATTGGCCTAGAAATCATACTAGATACGAATTTATTAAGTATGTATAATAAAAGTATATTAAAAATATAAAAAATAATTAAATAATGCTTAAAAGTGTAAGTTATATTTAAGGACCTTCTTCAAAAAAATATTTACTTTCTAACTTATATAAAAACATAGCCAATGTAAGTTAACATTTGGCTATGTTTTATGAACAAATTATTCTTCCATTTTAAGAAAATAAAGGTCTTCAGGATCTACTGACATGAGATTGAAAGAAATGTCAGTAGCGGAAATCAATAAGATTGGCTTCCAATCTGTGCATTGGCTACAGATATCAATAACAATTCTTGTTTCAGGATAGTCTTTGGTTGCTTCCCAAGTGAGAACTATCGTTCCCTCTCTTCTTCCTTCTTTGTACGAAACACCTTCACTATGCTGTAACTTCTCAACAGCGTTTGAATGCAAGAAAATCCACGCATTTTCCGTCCGGTCTTCCATTTCTGCAAGAACATCCAATGGGCATTCGTCCTTTGGTACAATAATTACTTCTTTTTTCATATAAAAGCCCTCCTTAAATTGATTATAGTAAAAGTACCTTCAACAATATATATAATTAAATTATGGCTCTTCGCTAAATCGAGTGGGTAAGTAGTCAAAACAAAATAAATATA
>CAPNDH010000079.1 GCA_948664205.1 uncultured Clostridia bacterium
AAGTAAATGAAGCTATGGTAGATGATATTTTTTCTAAACCAAAGGAAAATGAAAATCAAAACCCCGAAGTAGCAAAAACGGAAAAAAACCCTCCGTCAGAGCCTTCCTTGAAGAGCAAAAACAATTCCGAGGGGGTTACTAAACCTGCACAAAAAGAATCTGTTAAGAAGAAATTAAAAGAAGCAGAAGCAGAGTTAAAGGTTGAAACGGAATTGAAGAATGCTCAAAAATCGAAAGAAAGTATTATGGTAGAAATGCCACAAGTACAAACACCAAAAATAGAAATAGGAAATAAGGAAAGGGGTAAATGAACATGGGAGAATTAGACCAAGTATTTGATAATTATAGCAAAAAAAATAGACAATATAATAAAGAAGAATGGATTGAATATAAGAAACAAGAAAAACAAGGAGTATATGCACTAATTGATACAACAGCAGAAAAAATTGTCCAAGATGGGCAAGAATTTAAGAAATATTTAGATACTCAAAGTAAGTTTGAGCAATATTCAGTAGGAAATAGTTTACTAATAACAGCACAAATGCCAGAAGCAACAGTTTTAAGAGATTATGATAGTTGGACAAATGTAGGTGGCTTTCCAAAGAAAAATCGTAAAAATGATATAAAAATATTAGAGCCAGCAGATTCTTATATGAGAGAAGATGGAACAAAGGCAACAAATTATAATGTAAAATACTTAACTGATATATCACAAGTTAGTATAAGAAAGAAACCAAATCCTATAATGAGATATGATAATAAATTATTATTAAGAGTATTTTTAAATAGTAGCCAAGCAAAGGTAGAAGTAGTAAATGAAATACCAAATACAGATAGAAGTGCATTGTATGATTCAGAAAAAGATGTATTATATATTGCAAGAGGTGCAGAAGCACCACAAATTTTCCATGAAGTAACACAAGAGCTTGCAAAACAAGAAATAGGAGAAAATACAGAATTAGATGCTTTCAAAGCTAATTGTGTATCTTATATGGTTTGCAAAAAATATGGCATAGATGTTTCAAATTATAATGTAACAGATATTCCTTATGAACTAAAGGAATTATCAGCAAAGGAAATAAGAGAAGAATTAGAGCCAATTCATGATGCAATGGAAAATATAAGTGGAAGAACAAGTCATTGTATAGAACTACTTGCAAAACAAAGTAGAGAAAAAGAACAAGCAAGATAGGAGAAAAATGTATTGGAAGAACAAAGAGTAGTAATGTTAAATAAGTACGAATATGGAATGATAATAAATTCCCTTAACGAACTTCGTACGAAGTTAATAAGAGAAAACAAATCAACAGAGTTTGTAAATGAATTATTATTAAGACTATTAAATATCCCCATTAGAAAAAGAACTATATTTCAAAGGGAAAGAGTAAGTAACGAGAGATAATGAGAAAACAAATGAGTTTTTGTATATATTAGGTATAATTCCAGTAGTATGGGTAGCTATTCTAATTGCACCATATATAAATAATGGAATAATAGGAATAATAAATAATTTTTCAAAAATAATGGAAAACCCATTTAATTTGATATGGTGTGAGAATAGCATAAAAACTATTCTTATTTTTATATGCTTTTATGTATTAGGAATAAGTATATATGAATCTACAAAAAAGAATTATAGAAGAAGAGAAGAACACGGCTCTGCCAAGTGGGGTATAGCAAGTGTACTTAATAAAAAATATAGGCAAAAGCCATTTAATGATAATAAAATATTAACGCAAAATGTAGCAATAGGTCTAAATGGAAAACAACATAGAAGAAATCTTAATGTTTTAATTTGTGGTCGGTAGTCGGTGCAGGCAAAACAAGATTCTATCGGAAAGCCAAATGTAATGCAATGTGGCTCAAGTTCGTATGTAATCCTAGATCCTAAACGGCGAAATTTTGCGAGATACGGGGAATTTATTAGAGAAAAAAGGGTATGAGGTAAGAGTGCTTGACTTAATCAATATGGAAAAAAGTCATTGCTATAACCCTTTTAAATATTTAAAGACAGATAATGATGTTCAAAGGTTGGTAACAAACCTTTTCAAAAGCACGACACCTAAACGGAAGTCAGAGCCAAGATCCGTTTTGGGACACGGCAGCTAGTATGTTATTGCTAGCACTTATATTTTATCTCAAATATGAAGCTCCAGAAGATGAACAAAACTTTCCAATGGTAATGGAAATGTTAAGAGCAGGAGATGTAAATGAAGAACAAGAAAATCCTATAAGTGCGTTAGATATTCTATTTGATAAATTAGAATATAATAACCCAGAGCATATTGCTCTAAAGTATTATAGAAATTATAGGTCAGGCTCTGCAAAAACATTAAAATCAATTCAAATTACACTTGCTGCAAGATTAGAAAAATTTAATTTAGAGAGTCTTGCAAACATAGTAAAAATTGATGAATTAGATTTGCCTAGTTTAGGCGAAAAAAA
>CAPNDH010000080.1 GCA_948664205.1 uncultured Clostridia bacterium
TCCATTTTTCTTGAGTTCATATCTGCTGCCATTATTCCACCATCAATGCAATAATTACCATATTTTTGATACCACCCAAAGAAAGCTACTTTACAAGCTCTTTTTACTTTAGGATCTGTTGGTGTATTATGTGTTCCTGTTTCTACTGTTCCTGTTTGTGAATTTACACCATGTTCTGCACAAAATACTGTGATTTTTTCTCCTGTTGTGGTATTTACTAATCTTCTCATAAGCATTCCTAAATCTGACTTATTATCTGTTGTGTAAATATTAGAATCCCATTGTCCTGCTGTCCATTTTCCACTACCACTATCTGTTACTGCAAAAATAGGTTGTGCTGTGCTTAACAATGTGATTGCTATAAACATTAAAGCTATAACTTTCTTTAACTTCTTTGCTTTTAACATTAAATTTTCCTCCTTTTAACGAAAAAAAGAACAAGTCTTTATAACCTGTTCTTAAATCAAATATTATTATTTTGTTATTTATTATAATAGAAGTTTACTGTCCATTTTTGACACTGAGGACAAGTCCAAACTTCGTACCCGTAAGGGCAATTTTTATGATATTCTTCATCTGTTATTTCAAAATTCTCCCATTGCTTTCCCCACTTTGCTATTTCTGTTTTGAAATATGCAGCTGCTTGTTCTTGTGTTTCAAACCATTTGCCAGTATTTCCTGCACCTACTTTATGATTATTCCCTTTGCATTCTGTCTTTGGTGCAATTTGAACTTCTTGCTCTTTATAACTACTATCATTATTTTTTACTGGTGTTGTTGTTTGTTCACTTTTAGAACTTTGCTCACTTTTTTGAGGTTGTGATGGTGTTTTTTCTTGTGTTGTTTGCTGTTTACTTGTTGTTGTAGTTTTATTATTTTCTTTTTTAGCTGATGTCTTTACATTTTTTTCTTGAACTGGTTGTGTAGTTTCTACTGTTTTACTTTCTTCTACTGCTTGATTTTGTGATGTTGTATTATCTTCAACAGTATTACTTTGCTCTACATTGTTTTCTACTGTATTCTCAATAATATTTTCATTATTTATTATATTTGCTGACTCATTATTCTCTTGCATTTGATTTTTATTGTTTTCCCCAATAACAATATTATCAACTTTCCTATTCTTATATATGAATATTCCTGCAATTCCTAATACTATTATAACTAATATTGTAATTAAAATAACAATTTTCTTATTTTTACTCATAACCAAACATCTCCTTTTTTCTTTATTTTACTACAATGTTTAGTTACTTTCAAATATACAAATTAAAATATTATTATTATTTTGTACTCCCACACAAATTATCTAGCCATTTGTCTTTGTTTTAATCTTCTGTGATGTTCTTCTACACATTTAAAAAGGAAATCTTCCACTTCTTTCTCTGTTACTACATCTCTAGGCAGGTATTTTTCAAACCTATCATAATGTATATTATATTTTGGCTTTTGATTTGGTTTTTCTGCTGACATTATTTCTTCCAATTTATCTGTTGTAAGTTTTCCCTCTTGACTTAACTTTTTTAAATATATTGCTTGTGATTGTGAGGGCGTTGCATCATATTTTTTTATATAGCATAATAATAGATTTTGTTCTTCTTTAGACAAATAGGAAATTTCAACAGCTGGGCTAAAAGATATTTTACCTATATCCACCATGTCTAATAATTCTTGTATCAGTTCTGTTAGCCTTATATATCTTTGAACTTGTCTGCCACTTTCTCCATTGTCTTTGCCAACTAAATCTGCACTTTCATAATTTCCGACAACTTGTCGGGAATTTTCCTTTTTTGGTCTGCCTGCTTGTCTTTTTATAGCTTCTAGCTTCATTTTATAAGCAAATGCCTTTTCTGATGGCAATACTTTTTCTCTTTGTATGTTGCTATCTACCATTATAATAGTAGCTTCTTCATCTGTCATTTCTCTAACAATAGCAGGTATTCCATCTAATCCTGCCTTTTTTGTTGCATAATTTCTTCTGTGTCCTGCTACCATTTCATAGCCACCATTTTGTTTTGGTCTTACTAAAATTGGCACTTTTACACCTATTTCTTTTATGCTTTCTACCATATTGTCCATTTCTTCATTGTCTGTTATTTTAAATGGATGATCTGGAAAATCTGTAATATCGTATGGATTTAATATTACTACTGTTTCAGCTTTTCCTTTATTTGTGCTAAATTTTAGTAACTCATCTACACTGGGTAGTTCTATCTCTGGTCTTTTCGCTATTTTTCAACACCTCCTCCGTAAAATTTTCATAAGCTACTGCTGGCTTACTTTTCTTGT
>CAPNDH010000081.1 GCA_948664205.1 uncultured Clostridia bacterium
TTAAATTAAAATCTATTGGTGTTAGTACATCTCCTACAACTGGAATCATATTATTGAATCTAATAATTCCATAATCTTGTCCTATTTTTATGTATGTTGGATTATCACTATACTTTTTGTGTGTACTTTTAGGCGAGAATAAAGGTGCAAAATATTTGATATTATCTATCTCAATAATAACACCTATATATGGTCTCTTTTGATTTTTATTGTATGGAACTTTATCATCAAATTGATATAAATAATCAATATATTTATCATCTATGTTATAAAATTTTAATCTATCCATATTCTCTCCTTTAACAAAAATTGTGGGATGCTTATATAAAAACACCCCACATAGTTTTTATCGCTTACTTAGGGCTAAGCTACTCCCATTTTTTATCTTCACTTAGGGCTTGAATACTCCCATTTTTTATTGTCAACTTTTGGCTTGACTACTCCAATTTGAAAATATTTGCATATTTTCTTTGTTAGTATATTCATTATACACTATTTTTATGCTATTGTCAAACACAAAAATTACAAATTTTCTACATTTTTTATAAAAACAAGTCTGTTTCTAACTCTTTATCTGTCTATATCATCCATAGAACTACTTTTATCAATTTGATGTAATTGTTCTAATTGTTTTTCTGTAATATTTATTACTTTACCACAACAAGGTTTAAAATCTTTATTTCCATAAACGAGCCAAATAATATTTTCTCTTTTTAGATCTTCCTTTGGCATAGTTCCAGGACAAGGATAACCATCAGTAAAAACAATTTTGTTTATTTCTCTTTTTTTAGTAAATGATCTAACTGCTAAATCCCAATCTTCTGTCCATGCTGAATGTCCTCTAGCTCCTCTAGGTATAGTAAAATTATCTATGTCTTTTACATTTTTTATATCTACAAGTCCCCAAAATTGCTCATTAAAGCATCCTACTCTTAGTTTTGATTGTTCTAATAATGGTTTTAGTTGCCTTAGAAATGATTTTACTAATTCTAAATCTACTGAGCCAGAAACATCAATCATAACTTCTGTTTCAGCTTCATCTTCTATATCATTTTCTTCTAATCTATATGCATAATTATTTTCTGCAATAGAACGCCTTTGACTCCAAATTGTTTCTGTTTTTTCTACTTCTCTTCGTAATAAAAGTTTCCAATCAATTTCTTCTTTACTTTTTCCTATATCCCCTAATTCTATTGTTCCTTTATCGGTACTTCGTATATCTTTTTCAGTCTTTTCGCGTCTAGATTTGAATTTTTCTCGTTTTTCTTTTCTATTATCTTCAAATTCTCCTTTTTCATCAAAATCTATATCTGTATGTTCTTCTCCAGTTTGCTCTTGTTCTTGTCCCTGTTCTTGTTTTTGCGAATTTTCATCTTGCCTTTGTCCTTTCTTTTGAGAATTTTGCTGCTCTTTAAATGCTTCTTCCCATAAACTATGGTCATCTCCTTGACTTTTCCTCTCATCTGGATTTTGATTTTCTGTTTGATCCGAATTTTCATTATTTTGTTCTTGTCCTTGTTCTTGATTTTGCCTATTTTCTTGTTTATTATCTTGTCCATTGCTTCCGTCCACTTCCTTGCTGATTATCTTGCTCCTGTTCCTGTCCATTTCCTTGTTCTTGGTCTTGGTTTTGATTTTGATTATTCTTTTGCTCTTGTTCTTTCTTTTCTTTTTCTTGCAATAATTTTTGATAAAATTCTTCTGCTGAATAATCTAGTGCTTCTGGCATATTTACATATCCTTCTTTGATTGTAAATCCATCTCTTTCTAAATTTGCATTTATAATAGCATCAGTTGCTATATTCCAAAGTTCTGGATCTCTTTTTACTCCACTTTTATCCTTTAATCTATACATGTGCATAAATTTTATATGCATTATTTCATGTGCTATTGTAAATAATCTATCATTCTCACTTAAACTTGCAAAATAGTTAGGATCAACATATATATTTTTTCCATCAGTTGCTGCTGTATGATATTTTAAGTTATCTTTAAATTCAATATTAGCTACTGCTATTTCACTACCAAATCTAGGATATTTTGCTAGCATTTTTCTTTTTGCATCATAAATTAAATCTGTATTAGCACTCATTTACATGTTTCTCCTCTCTTAAAATTAACTGCCATAATTTTTATGGCTAATTATTCTCTTTCATGTTCTTCATTCATAACTTCTTTAGAATCTCTTGTTAAATATGAACTATACATTTGTCCTATATCTGTATA
>CAPNDH010000082.1 GCA_948664205.1 uncultured Clostridia bacterium
TTCATGGAGGAGAAAAATTCAATAAATCAGTAGTAATTACAGATGAAGTAATAGACACAATTCGTGATTGTATAGAACTTGCTCCACTACACAACCCAGCAGCATTAACAGGAATAGAAGCATGCCAAAAAGTAATGCCAGGAAAGAAAAATGTAGCAGTATTTGATACAGCTTTCCATCAAACAATACCACAAGAAAGATATATTTACCCAATACCATACAAATATTATGAAAAATATGGAGTAAGAAGATATGGATTCCACGGAACAAGCCATAGATATGTATCAAATAGAGTAGCTGAACTTGTAGGAAAACCAGTAGAAAGCCTAAAAACAATAGTATGCCACTTAGGACAAGGTGCAAGCTTATGTGCAGTAAATGGCGGAAAATCAGTTGATACATCAATGGGCTTCACACCACTAGCTGGTATAGCAATGGGAACAAGGTCAGGAGACTTAGACCCATCAATAGTAACATTCTTAATGAAAAAAGAAGGTTTAACACCAGATGAAGTAGAAAAAGTATTAAATAAAGAATCAGGACTACTAGGAATGAGCGAAGTTTCAGCAGATAACAGAGATATATGGGAATCAATTAGAAATAATGACGAAAACGCATCAAAATGCAAAACAGCAATTGAAAGCTATACATACATAATAGCTCAGTACATAGCAAAATATGCAGTAGCTTTAGGTGGAGTAGATGTTATAGCATTTGCCGGAGGAGTAGGAGAAAGAGGACCAGAAGAAAGAGAAATGATATTAAACCATTTGAAATGGATGGGAGTAGAAGTAGATAAAGAAGCAAACAAAGTAAAAGCAGAAGAACAAGAAATTTCAAGTAAAGACTCAAAAGTAAAAGTATGGGTAGTACCAACAGAAGAAGAATTAATGATTGCTAGAGATACAGCTGAATTAGTGAAATAAAAAATATTCTTTATTAAAACTATAATAAACCAAAAATAGAAATCACAAATTAATGGTTTCTATTTTTTGGTATCATTTATAAAATCAGATATATAATTTAAAAGATTTTCTATTGGTAATATTGCAATTGACATAACAGTATGCTATAATGTTAACATATTGAAACTTATTAATTCTATTAAACAAATGTAAATAGGAGGGAAAAATATGATAGTACTTATATCACACGCTGTGCTAAAGCAAGCAGACAACAAAGAGAACAAAAATGTAAAGTGTTTAAGACGGGGGGACAATACTTTAATAACTATTGAAGATGAATTAGAAAAAGTAGAATTTGTTTTTCCAATAAAAAAAGATGAATTAGAAAAAAAGAAAAACCCAATGCTAAAATGTTCTAAGCTTACAGTAACTGAAGATAGTTATAGGTTTTCTCAGCGTCAGGAAAATTTTTCATTAGATAGCACGAAATATATATATGCACTGTTACATTCAAATTGCACAAAATCAGAAGTGTTTATGCATAAGAGTATGGTAGACACAAATAGAGTTTGTGTTCTTAGAAAAATTAGGTATGTAACAAGCGGTTTAGATAATATTCGATATCTTGATCAATTCTATTTTGTTAAGATTAGGATGTTAGATAACCATACTAGTATGAAATTTTACTTAGAACCTCAAAATTCTACGCATTTACACAGATATATACAAATATTTAATACAGGACTATTTATAGTAGTAGAAGAAAAATATGCAAAAGAAATTGTATATGCTAAAAATTACATTCCACTATCTACATTATCTTGGTAATAATCTAAATTAAAGCAACAAAGCGAAAAAATAATTCACTTTGTTGCTTTTTTCTCTTGTACTTTTTAAAATTAACAGTTATAATATCAAAGAGAATAGTGAAGAGTGAATAATGAATAGTACACGCTTCGCATAAAGGAGGAAGTAAAAAATGAAAATATTAGTTATTAACTGTGGTAGTTCTTCATTAAAATATCAATTAATCGATATGGAAAATGAAGAAGTTTTAGCAAAAGGAAATTATGAAAGAATAGGGCAAGAAAATAGTTTTTTAACACATAAAGTAAATGGAGAAAAATATGTATTAGAAAATCCAGTACCAAGTCA
>CAPNDH010000083.1 GCA_948664205.1 uncultured Clostridia bacterium
ACTATATGTAGTATTATTCATGGTAAAAATACCCTCCATTCATTATTTTTTATATATTATATATATGAAACCACTTATAAAAACTACCGGGGAGAAGTTTTCACATTTGGTCATATTTCATACTTACGCTACACTATTTTAATACAAAAATAATAAAAAGTCAACAAAAATATGAAAAAAGTATTGACTTTTTAAAAAAAACAAGTTATTATAGATATATTCGAAAAAGAAGAAGTTATCCACTTCTCACCTTAACTATGTGGAAAAAGGTTAATAAATATATTTATTTCTGGTAAATAAACTAGAAATGTATTTATGTGGTGGATTGGCTTCAAAGTCAATCTTTTTTATATTCTAGGAATTTTCGACTGTAAGGGAGAAAAGCTCCGTAGAAGATAAATATGGGATATGTTAGAGTTTCTAAGCAAGTGAAACTTGCTTAGAAAATCTTAATATCGCTTTTTGTATAGTAAGAATTTTTGGAGGTGTTTTTTATAAAACAAGATTTACCTATTAATGAACAAATAAGAGCAAAAGAAGTTCAAATAATTGATAACGAAGGGAATAAGGTAGGAC
The DNA here is from genome assembly GCA_948664205.1 of uncultured Clostridia bacterium. GTDB lineage: Bacteria > Bacillota > Clostridia > TANB77 > CAG-508 > UMGS1663. The sequence continues at coordinate 577 of CAPNDH010000083.1, forward strand.
CAATTTCAATTCATGAAGCATTAGACATAGCATACGAAAAAAAATTAGACTTAGTACTAGTAGCACCAAATGCGCAAGTACCAGTATGTAAACTTATGAACTACGGAAAATATAAATTTGAACAAGCAAAAAGAGAAAAAGAAGCTAAAAAGAAACAAAAAACTTTTGAACTAAAAGAAATTAGAATAACTCCTAATATTGAAGAACACGACTTTGGTTTCAAATGTAAAAATGCAAGAAAATTTTTAGAAGATGGAAACAAAGTAAAAATTACAGTAAGGTTCAGAGGAAGAGAGCTAAACTATGTAAAACAAGGAGAAGCAGGCTTAAATAAATTTATAGAAGAATTATCAGACATAGCAACTCCAGAAAAAAGACCAGTATTAGAAGGTAAAAATATGTTTATAATATTAGCGAAAAAGTAAAAGGTAAAAATGTGTAACTTTAATACTTAATACAAAATGCTAATAAGAAATATATAATAAAGGGAAGTTAGAAGTTAGAAGTTAGAAGTTGGAATATAGGGTAAATGCTTCGAAGAATTTACCTAATTATCCAACCTCCAACCTCCAACTTCCAACCTCTAATAAAAAAGGAGGAAACAATTATGCCAAAGCTAAAAACAAATAAAGCTGCAAAGAAAAGATATTCATATACAGCAACAGGAAAAGTTAAAAGAACAAAATCAAACAGAAGACATCTTTTAGCAAACAAAACATCAAGAGCAAAATCAAGAGGAAAAATACAAGATGCTTACGCAGACAAAACATGTGAAGCAGGAATCAAAAAAATGTTACCATATGGTAATTAATTAAAAATAAAAAGGCGAGCACTACTACTATTTGAACACTAATTCATAAGGGGAGGGGACTATTTCCTTCTGCCCAAGTGGAAGTGACAAAAGAGTAAGGTGTGTCCCCTGACATATAATAAGGAAGGTGAAAATAAAATGGCAAGAGTAAAAACAGCAAGAATAACACGTAAAAAACATAAAAAAATATTAAAAAGAGCAAAAGGATATTATGGAGCAAAACATTATAGATTCAGAATGGCAAAACAAGCTGTAATGAAATCAGGGATGTATGCATATGTAGGAAGAAAAGATAAAAAATCTAACTTCAGAAAACTATGGATAGCAAGAATAAATGCAGCAGCAAGAATGAACGGAATAACATACAGCAAATTAATAGCTGGAATGAAAAAAGCAAACATAGTAGTAAACAGAAAAATGCTAGCAGAATTAGCAGTAAGCGATCCAAA
>CAPNDH010000084.1 GCA_948664205.1 uncultured Clostridia bacterium
CTACTACGAAAACAAAACAACTTGATTTCAAAAGGGCGAGAAGTTGCTGGCACTTTATACATGCTTTTTCGCCCTTTTGCTACTTGCTTTATCTATTACCTAAATTTAATTATGAACTTTAATATATTCAAGGTAAGTAAAATATATTAAATTTTTTCTTTTTCTATTGTATTTTTATATTTTCATAGTATAATATATATAGTTTAATGTTTCAGAATTAGCTTACCTGTGCAATTATTTGTACATTGTATCCTAATTCTTTTATTTTTTTTATATACGCATTCGCTTTCTTTTCTTTATTAAATTTATTGTAAAAATCTGCTCCTAAATCTTCATATTCTTTATCTTCTTTTATCATATAATATATTGCTATTAATATTGAATGTGCTACTGCTAATATCGCTCTTTTCTTTCCTCTCCTCATTGCTATTCTTTGGTATTGAGCATAAAAAAATGAATCTTTTCTTCGTACTGCTGATTGTGCACATTCTACTAGCGTTGACTTTAATATTTTGTTTCCTTTTCGAGTTTTTCCATTTCTTCTTTTTCCTGCACTTTCATTATTTCCTGGACATACTCCTGCCCATGAACATATATGTCCTGCTGTTGGAAATCTACTCATATCTTGACCTATTTCTGCTAATATTATTTCGCTACTTCTTTTTCCTAGTCCTGGCATCTTTTCAATTTTTTTTTATTTTTTTCATACTCTTTCATATATTCATCAATTAAATCATCCATTTCTTGTATTCTTTCTGTTAATTCATCTATATGTTTCATTACTTCTTTCATCATTGTTTTTTGAAAAGGAGTTATTATTCCATTCATTGCTCTAACTACATCTTCTAATTTTGCATGTATTCTTGTTGTTACTAATTCATTTGCTTTTTCTAATGTTATATCTTCATCATTTTCTAATACAAATTCTATTAAATTTCTACTTGTTACTCCATATACATTGCATAATATTGATGTTATTTTTATATTTGCTCCTTCTAACATTTTTTGTAATCTATTTAATCCTCTTGTTCTTTCTTGAGTTAAGCTTTTTCTATACCTCGTTGCTTCTCTTAATTCTCTTTGCTCTCTACTTGGTATATAACTATCTCTTAACAGCCCATGTTGTAATAAATCTGCTATCCATTCCGAATCTAAAACATCCGTCTTTTTACCTGGTAAATTCTTGTAATCCCTTGCATTTATTACTGTATAATCCAATTTAGTTATTTCAAAAATATTTACTAATGGTTTCCAAAATGATGCTGTACTTTCCATTGCTACATTCTCACAATTATTTTCTAATAACCAATTTGCCATATTTTTGATATCTTCTGTTTGTCCACTAAATTCTTTAATTACATTTTTCTTACCTTTTATTTTTAAACATGCAACTAATTTGTTCTTATGGACATCAATCCCACAACACGAATTGTATATTACTTCCATCTTGCACCCTCCTAATTAATATACTGTACAGCAAGTTATTTTTTATATTATTATACTACTACACGTCTTTATTGGCTCTTGCCTTAGACAAATTGTGGTTCAAAGAAAATAACCCAATAGCAGTCTATTCAACGCTCTCTTGGAATCAAGTAACGAACGCTCTTGTGCTGTACATATTAATTATATCACTTATGTCAATTATATGTTTTCGTTTATGGTGGTGTCTGTAAAGGCATGAATGTCTATTCA
>CAPNDH010000085.1 GCA_948664205.1 uncultured Clostridia bacterium
ACAATAAACTATCCAATAATGCAGACAAAAAGTAATCCTAACTATTACTTGCATAGAGATTTTTATAAAAAGTATTCATCTTATGGAATACCTTATATGTCAGAAGAATGCAATATAAACACAAGTGATAATCTTGTAATATATGGGCATCACATGAATCATAAAAAAGTATTTGGTGCATTAGAAAATTATAAATCAAAAGAATTTTACGAAAATCATAAGATTATAGACTTTACAACATTGGAAGAAATGAAAAAATACGAAATTTTTGCAGTATTCAAAACAGTGGTATATAGCAAAAATACTTTTAAATATTATAATTTTGTGAATTTTAGTAATGAAGATGAGTTCAATACATTTGTAAATAAGTGTAAAGAATTATCATTTTATGAAACAAATATAAAACCAAAATATCATAATAAATTTATTACACTTTCTACTTGTGAATATAGCAATAAAAACGGAAGATTAGTAGTTATTGCAAGAGAAATAAACAATTAGGAGGTGTTTGTTTGGCAGATATTAAAGTTAAACAGAGTAAAAAAGGAACAATAAAAACAATTAACAAAGCAGTAGTTGGAACAGAAAAAATGAAAGACAGATTAGTACAAGCAAAAGACAAAACAAAAGAAACATACCAAGAAGAAACAAGTAATAATGGAACAGAATACGCAATAAATAAAATATCAAAAACAGCAAGTAATCTTCCTAATAATGTTTACAGACTTAATAAATATGGCAAGAAGAATTTTGACAAAACAGTACAAAATATACAAAATGTAAATCAAAAAATAAAAACGATAAAAAAGAAAAGCCAAGTAAAAAAAGTTGCAAAGAAAATGAAAACAGTAACAAAGACTACTAAAAAAGCTATAAAAACGGCAGATAGAACAATAAAAACAACAAAAAAAGCAGCTAAAACAACAGCAAAAGCAACTAAAAGAGCAATACAAATGGCAAAGGCAACAGCAAAAGCCACAGTAAAGGCGATAAAAGTAGGAATAAAAGCAACAATAGCAGCAATAAAAGCTATTATAGTTGCAACAAAAGCACTAATTGCGTTTTTAGTAGCAGGTGGATGGATCGTTGTTTTAATTATAATTGTAGTTTGCTTAATAGCAATGCTAGTTAGTTCAATTTTTGGTATTTTCTTTTCAAGCGAAGATACAGGTAGCACAATAACTATAAATGGGCAACAACAAGTAGTAACAATGAATCAAGTAATAGCAGACTTAAATACAGAATTTATGAATAAGATAACACAAATACAGAAAGATAATCCTTATGATGAGTACGATATAAATTCTCATAGAGCCGAATGGAAAGATGTTTTAGCAATATACACAGTTAAATTAAGCAATGGTAATAATGAAGCAGATGTTATAACCTTAAATGATGAAAAGGTTAATCTTCTAAAAGAGATTTTTTGGGAAATGAATGAAATATCATTTACAAAAGATGAGGAAAGTCATGAAGAAATAAGAATAGGTTTAACATCTACTGATAGAGTAACAGTAACAAAAGTTAAGTTGCATATTACGATAACAGGAAAAACAGCAAATGAGATGGCAGACAAATACAATTTTAGTCAAGAACAAAGGAAACAATTACAAGAATTGACAGACAATAAATATGCTAATATGTGGGCATCAGTAA
>CAPNDH010000086.1 GCA_948664205.1 uncultured Clostridia bacterium
AAAAATTAAAGTCTAGTTAGTTTTAAATTAATTAAAATTAAAATCTAAATTAAAATCCAAAATTAAAGTAAAAAAATAGTGAAGGAGGTGTAGAATACTTATAAAAATAAAGCACTAATTAAACTATATAGAAAATATTTATGAGGAAAGGTATATCAAATACTTGAATATGGAATAAGTAATTGATATAATAAAGGTGTTGTATGGAGCAAAAAACAAATAAGATATTAAACCTAAAAGATGATATAATATTTAAAGTATTTTTTAGTAGAAAAGGAAATGAAGAATTTTTAATAGACTTTCTAAAAGCACTACTGAAAATAGATATAAAAGAAATAAAAATACAAGAAGAAGTGAATTTAGAAAAATTAAGCAAGAAAGAAAAAGGCGGAAGGTTAGATTTACAAGCAAGGCTAGATAATGGAACAATAGTAAATATAGAAATGCAATTAAGAAATGAGCATAATATAGAAGAAAGAACAACATATTATAGTTCTAAAGTAATATCAAGGGAAACGCAACGAGGAACAAATTATAAAGACATCAAGCAAGTAATAATGATAAATATATTAGACTATGAAATGCTAGGATTTGATGAATACATATCAGAAACAGCAGTAGTATTAGATAAACATAGAGAATATGAAGTATTAAAAGGAATAAAATGGTACTTTATAGAATTACCAAAATTCAGAAAACAACATCCTAATATGAATGAGAAGATAAATCAATGGTTAGCATTTATAGATGATTATGATAGGGGGTTAGTAAAAATGGCAGAAGAAAAAAATGAAACACTAAAAAAAGCAAGATTACAAATATCGTATTTGACAGGTGATGAAGAAGCAAAAAGAATGCAATGGCTAGAGGAAAAATGGGAAATGGATAGAGTAAGTGAAGTAAGTTATGCAAAAGAAGAAGGCAAAAAAGAAAAACAATTAGAAGTAGCAAAAAAAATGAAAGCAAAAGATATGGATATAGATACAATAATAGAAATAACAGGATTAACAAAAGAAGAAATTGAAAAATTATAAAACAGTTGCTTATTTAAAAAATTTTTGCTATTATATAATTAATCAAACACGAAAGGAAGAGAGAATATGGGATTAATAAAAGCAGGTAGTGAAGCTATAAAAACAACTTTAGCAGACCAATGGAAGGAATACTTTTATTGTGATAGCTTAGAAGCAAATGTTTTAGTTGTAAAAGGAAAGAAGAAAGTAACAGAGGGAAGTTCTAACACAAAGTCAACAGACAATATAATTTCAAATGGTTCAGTAATTGCAGTAAATGAAGGACAATGCATGATAATAGTAGAGCAAGGAAAAGTAGTTGACCTTTGTGCTGAAGCAGGAGAATTTATATATAATAATGAAACAGAGCCAAGCATTTTTGTAGGAGGCTTAGGAAAAGGAATAGTAAATACATTTAAAACAATAGGAAAACGTTTTACAACAGGTGGTGGAGTAGCAAATGATCAAAGAGTATACTATTTTAACACAAAAGAAATAGTAGGAAACAAATATGGAACACCAAGCCCAGTACCTTTTAGAGTAGTAGATAAAAATATAGGGTTAGATGTAGATATAGCTATTCGTTGTAATGGAGAATATTCATACAAAATAGTAG